>JAAYEB010000043.1 GCA_012728995.1 Fibrobacter sp.
ATCTTGCCAGTGTAAAACGCAGAAAAAGATATAGCCTGTCAAATATAACTGCTTGACATTAATATTACCATAAAGCATTTTAAATACAGTTATGAAAACGATGACAAAAGACGCCATGATTGTTGCTCCCCGCCAGAAATTAATCGAACAGATTAATCAGCAGGCATTAATCATTGATCAACTAAATAACAATGTTACCGAATTGACAATGCAACTTAACTGGTTAAAACGTCAGGTGTTTGGTACTAAATCAGAACGGTTTATACCTTCTGATGATCAGCAAATGGCTCTGGATCTCGGCATTGTAAAAAAAGAGGATCTGGATAGTTCTACAGTAAAGAAAACAGTAACATATGATCGTATCGATAGAAAAAAGAAATCTAAAGAATCTGTAAAAGGGCATGGCCGTGGGAAAATGCCTGATCATTTGAGAGTTGAAGAAAAAGTTATAGAACCCCAGGAAGACATTTCAGGCATGGTTCGTACAGGTGAAGAAATAACATGGTACTATGAAATGGATATGCCAGCTTCACTTCATGTAGTAAAAATAATCCGACCCAAATATGCTCTTCCCGATAATGATGGTATCATTATCGGAAAATTACCTGTTTTACCGGTTGAAAAAGGTAATGCTGGTCCGGGTCTTATAACTCAGATACTTATTGATAAATATGTTTACCATACTCCTCTAAATCGTCAAATCGCAAAGTATAAAAGTGAATACAGTGTTAATTTTTCAGAATCATGGTTTTGCGACAATGCAAAAAATGGTATTTTCTGGATTGAAGCTGTTTACAATAAATATGTAAACAGAATCTTTCTTTCCAATTACCTTCAGGCTGATGAAACACCTATACCGGTTTTAACAAAAGATAAAAAGGGTAAAACTCATCGCGGGTATTTCTGGGTATATCGGAACCCTGTAGATAAAATTATAATTTTTGATTACAGAAAAAGTCGATCCCGGGAAGGACCGTCTGATTTTCTTAAAAATTTCAAAGGTACATTACAGATTGACGGATATGAAGGTTATAATGAAATAATTACCAGAAATAACCTTAAGCGTGCTGCCTGTATGGACCATATTCGGCGCCGTTTCGAAAAAGCACTTGAGTATGATAAAGAACGTGCAAATCATTCACTTGACATGATGAGACAATGGTATAAGCTCGAAAGTAATGCTCGTGAAAACCAGTTATCGCCTGAAGATAAATTGGCTATGAGAAGAGAAAATATTGCACCTTCAATGGAGGCATTCAAGGAATGGATGCTTGAGCAGGCAATTCAAGTATTACCAAAATCTCCAATCGGAGTTGCTATCTCTTATGCATTAAATCAGTGGCCTTTTTTTGAACCATTTCTGAACGATCCTCGTGTTGATCTCAGTAACATTCTAATAGAGAATGCAATCAGGCCTGTCGCATTAGGAAGAAAGAATTTCATGTTTGCAGGCTCACATCAGGCTGCACAGAGAACTGCTATCATATATTCAATTATCGCTACTTCTAAAATGCATAACTGTGATCCGTTTGTTTATATCAAAGAGCTTCTTACTAAATTACCTGCAACAAAGCAAAGTGATATCGAAAAATACCTTTTCCCTCAATGGATACCCGATAACAAGTAAGTTACTCATATAAAATAACTGGTTCGTATTATATCCGAAATATGGGTTTTACCGGATACTTACAAAGATTGCACTTTATCATAAAAGTAACTGGTTGCTTTGATATTACCCGCACTCCCAACAGAACGATCGGTAATTTTTCTACAAAGTTCAATTAAATGATTTTCTGCAATTTTTTTTAATTCAATCATATTACACTCCTTATAAGATTACTGCAATGCTCAAACCCTTATCTTCTGGTTAAAGCACAGATTGCCAATTACCGTTTTCATAAGTATGAGATATGAAGATAGTTATTTTTATAAAAAAGGAATTGTATAAAAGCGTCAATCACAACGCTTTTTTAATTCAGAAGGAGTTAAGCCAGTGTATTTTTTAACAGTTTTTATGAAGTTGGATTGATCATAATATCCCGCCTCATAACAACTATCAATCAACTTTTTTTCAATTTTGCACAGTTTAATTCCGTATTCCAGTTTCTTGAAAACTGAATACTGTTTTGCTGATAATCCGACTTTATCATTAAAAATTCTTTGCAGAGACCTTTCAGACAGATCATATCTATTTGCCAATTCTCTGATAAAAATCATACCTTTGCGGGAATCTATGTCATTAATGCATGCCTCAACAATTGAATAGTGGACAGAATTGGTTTTCCTGATTTTTTTTATAAAAAAACTTTCTATAAGGTGAATCCTGTCCTGGTTATTATTGCAATTATTATGGTACTCATTTTCAAATTGATTCCAATCTCGGTAAATATCTGACAAATCAATTACCATATCGGTAATTTCAATTATCGGAAAAGGGAAAAAGTGTGATGCTGTATGAGGAAAAAACAAGACTCCGATTGCCCCGGTTTGTTTGTCTGTATACACATTACTGAAGCTGGTCTTTTGCCCACAAACAGCGGATTTGGGTTGTCTGTATACTTTATTGCTGGAATCGTGATTTATGAAAGGATCTTTATAATGCAAAATTAATTGTATTTCCCCGGTTGGATACACCAATTCCGGATACGGTCTAAAACCACCTTCAATAACCCAGTAAAATTTAATGTATTTACTTAATTCTTTTCCGGGTTTAATTACCTTTAAATTCATAGTTTTAAATTTCTGGCATATTTTCAATTTATCAGACCCAGTTCGGGCCGGGCCAACTTATTTCTATAAAAATCAATACCTTACAAGAGATCGCCATCGTCTTCCCAAAAAATTCCGTTGCTTTCATTATAGAAATCCTCCCCATCGCTTTTATAAGAAGAGCAGGATTCTCTGAGGTGCCATATGCTATTATGGTCTGTGTTTCCAGAATCGGTTTCAACTTTTCGGTATTTGCCTCGATACCCAAGCTTTTCCTTAATCTGCTCAATGAAAACCTTGTCCCCAACCGCTATGTTTTTTGTCCATCGGTCATCGGAGCCACAAGCATTGCCTGCAAGTGCATCACTTATCATATCTTTAGACAAGATAAGTTGGCCCGACCCTGATATCCCAGCAGAAGTGACCACACAATTTAGTTCAACTGTATAGTCACCCCTTATACTGTTTAACTATTATAAACACCTAGTGTATTGTCTGCGATTGTATCCCACGAGAAGGATTTCTCGACAGCATCCCTGCCGTTTTTCCCCATCCATCTTGCATGTTCAAAGTTTGCAAATATTGATCCTATCCCCCATGCTATGGATTCTGGGTTAGGATAGACTTTGAATCCGTTTACATTATTCCAGACAAACTCAGTTCCGTTATGGGTAGAAACGACCGGTTTTCCAGCAGCCCATGCCTCAAGAACGACAATCCCGAATGGTTCATTACGGCTTGGAACAGAAACGCAATCACAAGCCCTGTATAAATCTATGAGTTCATTTCTTGGGAATACTCCATAAAATCGACATGCATGACTTACTCCCAGACTATGGGCAATATGTTCAACATGTCCTCTCATATCTCCATCACCAGACAGGATAAACTTTGCAGAAGGATGGTAATGGAGTATATATGGAATTGAACTTACAAGCAAATCGGGTCCTTTTTGTGATGTCATTCTGCCGACAAATAGGACAGTAGGATCCAAAGGCCCGATTCCATATTTTGATTTAACCTGTCCGGGATCAACCCAACCGTTAAAGCTCTCGTATGAGATCCCGTTTGCTACAACAGATGCTTTCCAGTCCGGAACATTATAGATCCAGGCAATCTCATTTTTGAGCATTTGTGAAACAGTAATAACCTTGTCTGCGCAGAATGTGCCATGACGTTCGTGGTCCATAATACGCTCAGAACGCCCTCCGTAGAAGTTGTTTCCGCATCTTCCGTATTCAGTTGAATGGATTGTCATGATCCCTTTACGCCCACGTCCCTGTTTGGCCCAAACCATTCCATTCGCAGTCATCCAGTCGTGTGCATGAATAATGTCAAACGGAGCTCCCATGTAATCTTCAACATGGAATAAAGCGTTTACAAAAGATCTACACATTTCGTTTACATCATCAACCAGATCCGGCCTTGTGCTGTAAGGAACCCGATGATAATGGACACCGTGAATACTGTCGTACTGCCAGTCGTCATGCCAGCGCATTCTGGTAAATACATGTACTTCATGACCTTTTCTTTCAAGTGCTGCAGCCAGCTCTGTGACATGCACAGCAACCCCGCCCAAAGCGATGGAATGAAGAGTTTCCCATGATAACATGGCTATTCGCATACAAGAGCTCCTTTATGTGATTTAATGTGATTATCAACTTTACTGAAAAATGGTGACAAAAAACACACAGATTCCAGTATATATTTTTCCAAGCTACTAATAAAGATCCACAATTTAACCCAAAATAAATAATCAAAAATAAGTGAAAGCACTTATTTAATTTAGATTCCACTGAACTGCTGTGGTAAGGGGATTTTAATATTTAACACCCGGACTCAATAGATAAAATGTTTAATACTATTTTTAGTTTTTAGTTATTCTCACTTAATGATAAAATTCCAGCATGTTTATCATCTGGGCCGGGTCGTATATAATGCCTGAGGTTTGAAAACAAAACCCCTCTATTATGTATAATAACCGTAAGTTTTAATCTTTAACCACATTGGTACTAAAAAATCCTCACATTTTTAAAGCAAACTGTTAATTGTACACTTCCGCAGTTATAAAGCAGATTTAATATCAATTTACATTCTTTTAGCAAATTCATCAAAAAAGTCATGCTAATTTATTGATTATATAGTATGCCGTTAAAAGTGTCAAACTACAGTTCAATTGAACATTATAAATTAGTTTATGTAAGGTGCTGTTACCGAAACAATTATTGTAACACATGATTTTTATCTGAAAAAAACCTGTAATCCACATCCGGGAAGATACAATCGAGAAATTCCAGTGCTTTGACACTTTGTTCATCAATGGTTTTGTTTTCGATTGAATCTGCAAGGAAATGGAATCTGCTTACATGATCACGGATACGACGCGAAGCATACTGTTCGGCAGTACCATTTGTTATAATAAACGGCCAATCGGAACACTGGGCAAGTAATAACTCCCTGACACATTGATTCAGTGCTCTATATGTGAGATCGGTTGTGGTATTTTCATAGCTTTTGTTTGCTATAATGACCATGCGTCTTATACACTCGTAAACCTGTGTAAGAACCCAGTCTGTTTTTCCATTACACCACACATCGAAAAAACCTTTACTCCCCCAGCTGGACATACCAGGAACTCCGAACTGATGCATCGGATGCTGATCCAGATATTCCAGGGGTGATATCAATGACATGACAGATGTGTCCGAAGCTGATTTACGAATCAGGAAGTCTAACCATTGAGGTCCTTCGAACCACCAGTGACCAAAAAGCTCAGCATCAAACGTAGCTGTTACTATCGGAACCTGCCCATCCATGGTTGAAGTTATGTACTGAATTTGTTGTTTTCTTCTTTCAAGAAAAATAGCCGCATGCTCTTCAGCTTTCAGTTTGGCACGATAAGGATCATAAAACTCCTTGTTGGCGCGATGTCCGGTTATACGCCAGTATTTTATTCCGGTATCGACTCTTACATCTCCTGGCAGATACGGCTTTATATAATTGAAATCAGCCTCATGTCCGATATCACAATAAAATTCTCTGTAAACCGGATCGCCGGGAAACCCCTTGTTTGCCGACCAGACTTCTTCGGTACACGCTTGATCCCGTGCAAAACCGGCAACTCCCGACGGTGTATAAAGAGGTGCATAAACGCCATGCAACGGTAATACATTTGCATGTTCGATCCCATGAGATTCCAGAAAGAAATATCTTATTCCTTCCTCACGCAAAGGTTCTTCCAGACCAGGAATATAAGCACATTCCGGCAGCCAGAACCCTTGGGGATCAAACCCGAAAACATTTCGGAATGCATCAATACCAAACCGTATCTGAGCTTTTAAAGCTTTAGGTTCAGAAGCGAGCAAGGGAAGTATTGCATGTGTTGCAGATGTAGTTACAAGCTGCAGGACTTTCATTTTATGAAGCCACAGGAATGCTCTGGCAGGTTTAGCGCCCCAGGAGTCGAAAATGTTTATTATATCACAGAAAAAATCTTTATATGTTGAAGCGAGCCAGTGCAAGTGTCCGTGATGGCTGTGACGCTGAAGTTCTTTTTCTGATAATTCAATAAGTTTTTCCAGATGCAGACGATACCGGTGCATCAGGATCGGATCATTCATCATGCAAAGAAGCGTTGGCGAGAGTGAGAATGTCAACCCGCACGGTATCTTTTCTTCAGCTATTTTAGTAAGTACTTTTATTAATGGTATATATGTTTCTGTCATAACTTCAAAAAACCAGCGTTCTTCAAGAAACGATTGGTATTCAGGATGCCGCACATAAGGAAGATGGGCATGAAGAATAATTGCCAGATGTCCTTTACCCACAACGAACCCCCTTTCTCTGGGCAACAGCATACGCCCAATAAGTAATATAAAGAGCTGCTATACATTCAATACTCTGCCAGTCTTCGGGATTGCCCATTGACGAGCGTGGTATAATACGGATAGGTCTGGAAAGCATCTCTTTTATACCCCAGCAGACAGAACCCGGATTATCGTACACCAATATTCCATTCACGCCATGTGATATCTCCTGTATTGCAGCCTGATGAGTTGCCAGAACAGGAATTCCGGTTTTTAAAGACCTGGCTGCAAGCCCCCCGTTTTCATGTACCCGTGAAGGAATCATCACTGCATCACAAACAGCAAGTAATTTGTCAAAAGTCTCTGAATCAATATCACCCGGAAAACGGCAGCGATGTGCCATACCAAGACTCCATACCCGATGTTCAAGTTGATTTTTAAGATAGCCCTCTCCGGCAAAGACAAATTGTCCATAAGAGTATTCTGAACACACATTTGGCAACGCTTCGACTATCAGATCAACACCGGATGAATGGGACATCTCACCAGCAAAAAGAAATACCGGTTCATTCTCGGCAATTCCAAAATTTCGCCTGGTTTGCTCGTGCTCCGGGCCAGGGTCCTTGTTATCAACAAAAGTATCTGCTACAACTACAACCTTTTCGGCATTTTTGCAATATTTCTGAATAACCAGTTGACGGGTCTGTTCTTTGGAAACGAGGATATTATCAGCAACAGATATCAAACTGCTTTCCCATTTTTCAATCTGTTTAGATAAATGGGTCATTTCATTTCCACAACGTTCGATTTCCAGAGAATGAAGAACACAATTGAGTGGAAGATTAAACTCTTTTGATGCTTTAATTGCAGCAGGTGCTGAATACCAGTCGTGGCATTGTACACAGTCAAAGGGATTATTTCTGTGTACCTTTCTGAATGATTTCAGTATTTTCTCGGAAAAAGCAACAGCTTTGTCTATAAGTGTTATGTTTTCTGTTTCCAGATTGCAAAACTGAGATGTTTCAGATTTGAACAGGTATGGTACAGCTCTCATTGTTTCGCATTTTGCTAAAACCGGTCCGAGAAACTCCTGAATCGGTCCCGGATCATCCGAACCACAAATTGCACTTTCATTGAGAAATACAGCTACAGACAACTGACCACCTCCTGCATTTTCAAGCGATTGATTCATTCGGTCGAAAACCGATCCATATACTGCGTTTTCCACTGGAAAGATCCGATTAAACCCATGGCTTACATAAAGTCCCGAAAAATTCAATCTGGATGATCTTCTGGGACGATCGAAATACATTGTATTTGACCGGGCACATGATGAAAATCGATTGTCTGTCAGCCGAAATCCTATTTCAGAAATAAGATTTGATTCTGAATGATCAATATTCAGATAGTAGCACCCCGACAACTTTCCGATATCAATATCAAACTGTTTACGTGCATTGAAACCATCAAACTCAATCCCGGTTACATCGTATAACCTTATTACCATTCTTGATCCGTTAAAAGCATTTCCTAACCTGTTTTTCAAACTGGTAATTGATTTATCATTTATATGCCACTGAATAAAACCAAGATGAGGATTCACTGCAAGAAGGATAATACCTTCCTGATTTAACGATTCCGGAAAATGAGTTCCTACCATCCAGCATATTTTTCTCAATTCCTGCTGGAAAGTTTCATTGATTTCCAGATTTTCCAGTTTTGAGAATTTATTGTCATTCTGGAAAAGCTCGATACCTGTATCTTTAATATCGAGAATAGATTCAGGAGAATGATCTGCCATAAAAACCCCTCCTAAACATGTATTTACATGGTTTATTTGAAACAGATTTTTAAAAGTATCTAAAAATTAGAAGTTTTCTTTTACGCAATTTATATGCCATGTAAGCACAACATAGCTAATAACTTAATCCTGCATTATATTTATTATTTCAGGTATGAAAAACAGAGTAGTATTCCATATCGATATGGATGCATTTTTTGCATCAATAGAGCAGCGTGATTTCCCTCAATATAAAGGGAAACCGGTTATTGTTGGTGCAAAGCCAGGAAGCAGAGGTGTAGTTTCCGCAGCCAGTTATGAAGCCCGTTCGTATGGTGTACATTCTGCAATGCCGATAAGTGAAGCGTTCAGGCGTTGTCCGCGTGGCGTTTTTGTTACTCCGCGCATGGATATCTATATACAGGAATCCAGCAAAATTATGCAAATACTGCAAACTTTTTCTCCTGACATTGAACAGATATCGGTTGATGAAGCGTTTATAGATATGACAGGCACAAAAAAGCTTTTCGGAACGCCAGTAAATGCTGCGAAATTAATCAAGGACAAAATTTTTTCTGAAACAAATCTTACATCATCAATTGGTATAGCTCCCAATAAATTTCTTGCCAAAATTGGATCTGATATTGATAAACCTGATGGTATTACCTGTATACCGTTTGAGAAAGCTGAAATTGAAAAGTGGCTCTCACCTCTGGAGGTAAGGAGGATCTGGGGTGTTGGTCAAAAGAGCAATGCTGTTTTCGAAAGAATGGGAATCAAAACTATCCGGGATCTTCAAAAACTGCCTTTCGAATTTCTTCACCGCAGATTTGGAGCTCTGGGGATCACGCTTTTTAATTTATGCAGGGGTATAGATAACCGTGAAATTGAAAATGAATCCAATGTTAAATCCATTTCACGAGAACACACTTTTAATTTTGATTCTTCAAACAGGGATGATTGGAAGAAGATGCTTTTTCTGTTATCTCAGGATGTAGCGCGCAGGGCAAGGCACAAGAATGTAAAAGGCAGAACTATCGTCCTTACATACCGTAAGACCGATTTCAGTCGTCATTCAAGAAGAATCACTTTACAGCAGCCAACGAATATTGCAAAACTAATTTATGAACACGCAATTTCCCTCCTTTGCCATATAAAAGAGTCTTCAATACGTCTTGTCGGGGTAGGATTAACCGGTCTTGATGAAACAACGCAGATGGACCTTTTTGGAGAAGAATTTCCATCAAAAGACTGGGAAATATCAGAACAGACTGTCGATAAGATTGTATCCAGGTTTGGCAAAAACATTATTGTTAAGGGTCGACAGGTTGTATCCAGGGCTAAAAGAACAGATTTGTAAATAAAAAAACAATAAAAAAGGAATTTTGTATGATCAGCATTATTACTTGTTACAGGCACCCGGTTTTGCAGGCAATTCAGGAGCGCAATGCAAAAAAAACAGTTGGAACGGAATGTGAATTTATCGGTATTGATGGAAGCTGTGGGAAAAGTATAGCTTCTGCTTATAATGAAGGAAAATCGAAAGCGAAAGGTGATTTCCTGGTATTTATTCCTGAAGATGCCCTGTTTATGAAAATGAACTGGGGAATTTCGATAGAGCAGAGATTTAATACCGATCCTCTTCTGGGGCTTATAGGAATTGCCGGAACACAGTTTTTATTTCAGGACAAGTATTCCTGGACTGCAGCCGGCAGGCCTTTTATCAAAGGGCGTATCGTATACCATCTGGAAAACGGGGACTTTTTTGCGGTCGTATTTTCTCCTGAAAATGGAGATTTTGAAGTAGTAGCCTGTGATGGTTCATTCATGGCATTAAGGGCAGAGCTTTTCGACAGAATCAGTTTTGATGAAACAATTTTTGACGGGGATTATTTTTATGATCTGGATCTCTCTATGCAGGTATCATTAGTCGCTCGTCAAATTATTACAACCGATATTGTTTTAAAGCGCAGAACTCAAAATGTCTTTGATAAACGCTGGCATCATTATGGAGAGCTTTTTCTTAAAAAGCATTCGGAGCTCCTTCCGGTTTCCTGTGTTGAAGAAGTTCCTGATCCCGCGAAATTCATTTCGAGCAAATGCGTTAACCTGAAAGGAAAAGCACCAATGGAAACTATCTTGTAAATATATTTTCGATAACTGATTTGATATGAATTGTGATGATGGTCGGTGAGCGTGCAAT
>JAAYEB010000342.1 GCA_012728995.1 Fibrobacter sp.
CCTTCGAAAATAAGATAAAGACAAAGATATTTGCTTACGAATCTTTTAACCGGGACTATTCACAGCTTACCACACGCCCCCAAACGGAATTTACAGAACTGCAAGAAATTACCGCGGGGGTCGTGTGCGCCCGGCGAACATGATAATCTATATATTTATCCAAAAGTCGATATTTGTTTTACCTGTTCCAACTATACTCTCTTAGCCGTTTTCTTTACTGCCGTTTTCTTTACTGCCGTTTTCTTTACTGCTGCTTTCTTTACTGCTGCTTTCTTTACTGCTGCTTTCTTTACTGCTGCTTTCTTTACTGCTGCTTTCTTGCTGTTTATTTTGAGTGCATTTTGCGCCGCCTTTTTTGCATTCTTCCTGATACTCTTCACAGTTTTTTCCCGGGGTTTACTGTTAGACCCCGTAACTTTTCCGTTCCTGCTTTTTTTATTACCGCATATCTTATCACTTACTTTTTTCTTTACTGATCTGTCCTTTTTCAGTTTTTCACTTTTTTCATTTTCATCCACAGGAACCGTATCATTCCTGTCAATCGATATACCAAAAAGTTCTTCCATTCCACTCTCTTCTTCATCTAATGCCAAATGACGGCTGCTCTGAATATCTGCCTTTTGCAGTAGTTTCGCGCTTTCATCCTTTGCCACAGAAACAACAAATTTGTTGATATCTATGCCTCTTAGGGTAAAAAACAACTCAGGTTTCTCGTCGAGCCGAACAGCCGCCCCATAAAGAACTGCAGCGACATGTTTACACATGTTTGCCCAGTCGGGACAGGAACAATTCAGTGTGATCTCCATTGGTGATGGAAAAAGGCCAGTATTTTTATTAAAAAACTGGTCCTTTATTTCCACCGGGAATTCTCCTGCCAGCAACGACTGCATGGAGTCTAGAGACTCCCGGCTTTTTTCCATCAATTCCTCTACAGCCGCTTTCTCAACAGGTTTTATGGAAATGGTAATTTTATAAGGATTTGAACTACTTCCACAGACAAGACCCGTAATTTTCTTTGACTCAATTTTCAAATCAAGTAATGAACCATTCCTCAGATAGCTTCTTCCACGGGAAAGACGATTACTGTAATCTGCATAGCGCTCAAGATTTTTTATCCAGCTCTGTCCCCACCAGGTACGTGAAATTGTGCGTCCTTCAACAATAACAGGTTCAAGCACGACTCCTTTTTTAGCCATTTTTTTTCTGGTTTTTAAAGCTCTTCTAATTTTTTCAGCCTTTGACACATAAGGCCCGTATCCGTTCCAGTCGTACATGCCCATAATTTACTGCTTTCTATTTGTTAAACATTATCAACGCAAACCGAATCTGAACATCTCTTTTATTTCTTTGTCACTTAATTCGGTAATCCAGCTTTCTGCGGAGGATGAAGTGATTTCTGATGCCAGCTTCTTTTTATCATCTATCAGTAAATCAATTTTTTCCTCGATTGTTCCCTTACATATAAATTTATGCACCATGACATTTTTCTTCTGTCCGATACGGAAAGCCCTGTCGGTTGCCTGATTTTCTACGGCCGGATTCCACCAGCGGTCAAAATGAATGACATGGTTTGCAGCAGTCAGATTCAATCCTACACCGCCAGCTTTAAGAGACAGAATAAAAAAAGGTATATAATCACTGCTCTGAAACTGCTCCACAGCTTCTTTTCTTTTCTTCACAGTAGTGGAACCGCTAAGAGTGAGACCGGAAACACCAAAAATATTCTGAAGATACATTGATAAAGGTTCAATGATCTCGGCAAATTGCGTAAAAATTAAAACTTTTTCCCTTTTATCGTGAATTGTGGTGCATAACTCCTCCAGCCGCTCGAATTTTCCGCTCTCCTTCGGATCATATCTTCCACTACCCGAATAGTGATCAATGTGGTTGCAAAGCTGCTTGAATTTTGATAGATATCCCAGTATCAAACCCTTTCGCTTTATTCCATCAACATTTTCAAGCTCCTCATCGAGCTTACTTACGAGCTTTTCATAAAGGATCGACTGACTTTTTGACAAATTACACCAGGTTTTTATCTCTACCTTGTCCGGAAGATCACTGATAATAGATTTGTCTGTTTTATTTCGCCTTAGAATATAAGGGCGGATTACCTTTCGCAACCTGCCGAATCCGGAAGGATTATCCTGAAGAGTTTTAGCAAAATTTTTAAATTCACGAAATGTACCCAGAAGACCCGGATTTACAAAATCAAAAACCGACCACAAATCAGTCAACCTGTTCTCAACCGGAGTACCGGTAATTGCGCAACGGTGCAAACATTTCAGTTTCTTTACATCCTTAGTCTGTCTTGTAAGAGGATTTTTTATCGCCTGTGCTTCATCACAGATAACATAAAACCACTCATGCGATTTTAACCACTCATAGCGACCAACCATACCGTAGGTGGTAATTACCAGATCCGACTTTTTAACTATTGTTTTCGCACTTTTAATCTCTTCAGATTTCATCATTTGAGGATGAAGGACAACAGTTGCAAGATCTGGTGTAAATTTCATTATTTCCTGTCGCCAGTTCTCAAGAAGGGACGCCGGAACAACAATCAGACTGGTTCTACCCTGTTTTTTCAGTTTTTGAAGATGCGCGAGTATTTGTACTGTTTTTCCTAACCCCATGTCATCTGCCAATAAAACCCCAAAACCAAGTGTCGTCATGAAATTTAACCAATTCAATCCCTGCTGCTGGTAATGGCGCAGTCTGGCTTTTAGATTTTCTGAAGCTTCTGTTTCACGAATCAGCGATGGATTTGTCATTTTGTTAAAAATTGATTGCAGCCAGGTTCCGCAACTGACTCCGATATCATCTAATTGTGCCACCGCTCCGTCAACCGATACACCCATTAAAAGCCGCATCGCGTCAGAAAAAGCTACTGATTCTGATTCCGCGAGTTTTCTGGCCTGTTTAAAAAGATCCAGAGCAGATTTTATTGATTTCAGATCTACGGCAACCCATTTACCTTTCACCAGAACCAATCCTTCAGCCCTGTCCAGTAAAGCACGTGCTTCAGTTTCACTGATAGCTTCACCACCAAGATGCAGTGAAGCATCAAAATCAAGCAAAGCTTCAAATCCGACTTTGGATGGTTTTTTATCTCCCAATGAAAGTGTAACCGCAACCTTTTTTGGAGTACCTTTCCACCATCGTGGAACACGGCAAAGGATTCCCGCAGCTTCAAAATCAGCAACTCCCTCAAGAAATGTGTACGCTTCCTGAACAGTCAAACCTATCGGCTGAAAAATTTCGCCGGTATCTACCAGAGATTTAATGAGATTATTTTTTTTAGATACTTTTACAACAGTTGACAAAAGCTCGACAATTTTACTGTGATTATCGGCATATTCCTTGAATGCAAGCTTAAGCGGCTGGTGATGTGTACGGCCTGATGAATCAATTCTTGTAGAATAAGTTGCCAGAAACGCGAATGGACGATCCGGGTCTTTACGGTTTTCTACCAGATGAAAATGGATTCTGTCTTTATGTAATTGTCCTGGAGCAATATGTTCAAAAAATTTTTCAACAGAACCCTTGAACGTACTGATTGACGATACGAATGATTGAGTCAGCATATTCCAGACATTTTGCAAATAGCTTATATCAATCAATTCACTGCCGGTCATCTCCGGAATACGCTCTACAAACAGATCCGCATCATCATCGTGCAGAATCGGTAATATTTTTTCACGTTTTTCTTCGATATCAGGAAAACTTTGCACCTGATGAACCCAGGCGGCCCCGAATTCTCTCCAGAAACCTAGGGATGGTGAAAGTGGAATCGAAGTATCACTAAGTCCTGAAACAAGCAGCCACTGTAAAGGATTTGCCCTGTTTTTTTCTTTGCAGGCCTTTAATACAATTTTCTCAAGTGTAACAGACCTGTCCTGGAGGGGAGATACACACTCTTCCCATTCAAGACAAAGAGTACCATCAAAAAGAATCGTTGAAACCAGATATTGAGGCATAAAGACCCTGAATGTTATTGAAATTTATGAAAAAGAAAAAAAATACATGGTGCACGACATTAGTTTAAGTATTTAGTTTTATAACTGAAATCAGGTTTTAATGGTATGTTCAAAGAAAATTTAATATTACCCGAATCAAACGATTAATTTACAGCTTGGCCCGCAGTGCGGGAATGAGCAGCGAGAGCGGCATTAAGCAGAAAGGGTTTTATGGCTGTGAAGGTCATAAGGTAATGGTGAATTATGAATGGTGAATGAAGAAAAAAAACTACAATCGTTGTCGTTGTCGTAATCGTTATCGTAATCGTATAATTTCATATTAAGTGTTCTGGATCTGATTCTTTATACCAATGTCCACGAAGCAGATCGCGTGAATGAATTGTCTGATTCAGGTATTAACTGAGTTAATTGCATTCTTGATTCAGAACAATTTCCGCAGAAATTACGACTAATCCAGGGCCTTTAATTCATTTGTAATACGAAAATAATTATATTTTAATAAAATAGTATTCTAATTGCAATCTGAGGAATTCAGATCAATCCGGGTCATGGAGTTTTTTTATGTCGATTGGAAGAAACGCCCCCTGTCCCTGCGGCAGTGGGAAAAAATATAAAAAGTGCTGCTATTTAAAGCCAGGCAATAGCATAAACCAGCAAAATTCACCAACTGGTAAACCTGCAGATCTTAACCAGCTTGCTGTTCAACAATCTGCGGTTCCGTTAAACGTGAGTCAAGAAAAGCGCAGTTCCAAATCAACAAGCGATTTTTCCGAAAAAGAAAAATTGTCAAACAGCAGTAAAGAGAAACTCGTGTTGCTTGACAAAGAAACTGCCATGGAGACAATTTCAAAACTTGAGCTGGATGACCTTCGGTTTTTGAATAAATTAATTGTAGATCGTATTAAATTACTGGTCAATTGCAGACAGAATATTGAGCTGTCGAAATTTTACCCGGGCTGCAGGGTTAAATTCACTTCTTCAGCAGGAGAGTTGAAGACCGGCAGAGTAATCAGAGTCAACAAGAAAACGGTAAGTGTGGAAGCCGATGGAGAAGCAGGCTATTGGAAGGTATCCCCGCAGTTGTTGTTGAAACAATAAAGAAGACTCGGGCGTAGTACACCTCAACGCCCAGATGATCTAAAAAGTTATGTGACTAAAACTGCCCGGGGTGCACGTAAACAAAATCCTTAAGCCCCATATGCATTTTATTCAATATACCTACGTAAATCTTCAACAACAGTCCGCAGTTCGGCCAACTCCTCTTTAAGCATTTTCACATCATTTTCAAGATCATCTATTCGGCTATTTCTGTTACCTGAAACAGCACCTGCCATTTCCTGAACATCATATTCAATTTTTGGTTCTCCGGAAAAAAGATGCATATACCTGTTTTCTTTCTGACCTGGTTGACGTGGTAATTCTACGATAAATGGCCCGGAATCGTCGTCACTTTGAAGTTTTTTAATATTTTCTTCAACTTCATCAAGAGAATCAAACCGATAAAGGCGTTCTGTACGATTTTTTATTTCCCCGACAGTTTGTGGCCCCCTCAACAATAGAACAGATAAAACTGCGCTTTCCTGCTCCGAAAAAGAAAACAAACTCCTTATATTATGTTCAAATTTCGGTACTCTGCCACTTGCAGTAGAAAGCTGCCACACCATTTTCTTTTCACGTAAACTTTCAATTGCTCGTACCACTTCAGATTCTTCTAAATTCATTACCGGATCTCGGTTAGATTTCTGATTACAAGCATTTATTAACGCATTCAAACTCAAAGGATAGTACTCGGGTGTTGTTACCTCTTTTTCCATCAATGCTCCAAGCACCCTTACTTCAACAGGACTTAAAACCATATCCATAAAGTTTCTCCTTTAAAACTAAAAACAGCATTTACACCCAAAACAATTTTAAACAGCATGTAACCTTTATTCTGGAATAACAGAGAATCATGATTGGCAGGTAAACCCTATTTTAAACAGACATAACAACTGATTTAATCAAAATGGGCAATATTCAACTTTAGCACGTTAGTGCTATGTAGACATGATTTACCTGGCTGCTGATTTTCTGCACCAATTTTGAAATATAGAATAATTTATGTTCGAAAATAGTATCGAATTATTTAATGTCCTTTTTTAATCTATACGCTTAAGTTATTTTAATTCTTTATTTTGTTCTAATCAGACAGTAGTTTTAATAACAAAGAAATAAGGATTCAAATATAATAAAACCAGAGAGGAGCATATTTATGCGTGCTATTATATCAATTATGGTTTCTGTATTAATCTGGACCACAGTAATGGCCCAAAATAGTAAAGAAACCACCCCTGCGGCAACTAAAGCTCCAGATGTTCAAAAATCTGCAGCGGCCGCCAATAAAAAACCTGAACAAGCCAAAGCTGAAAACAAAACCGCTGTCGAAAAAACTCAACCTGTCAAAAAAGCAGATGACACTAAAAAAGTTGTTGATACCAAAGCAGAAAAAACCTCTACTCCAAAGGTTCAAACTCAGGAGCAAACAAAAAA
>JAAYEB010000343.1 GCA_012728995.1 Fibrobacter sp.
AGAGGAATGTTATTCTACCGATTGTTGCAGCAAGCGGTGCAAATACGAGCCGTAACTTACAAAGAACTGGCAAATTAACATGAAAACGAGGAAAAACCAGGTGTATTTAAGTGGATACCCCGCTTATCCTATTACAACATCCCGATCTTCAGATATACCCTTTTCAGTTCTTGAATTTTTATTGTTTGTGAGTCCTGTTCCAATAACAATATTCTTTTTTGTATTAGTCTTAGTAAATCGAACCATTTCTGAATTCCTGTCACTAAACAGAATTGAAGGTTGCAGCTTTTCGATGTTTATTGACATTAATTGAACCTGAACCGGACTGTTATTACACAAGTCTGCTAAAACTGCATTGAGCATTATGTGCTTATAGCTGTGGTATCATATCCTACTGGCAATCATTTGTCATTATACAATTATATGATATGATATTGAGTCGTTTGGGATATACAGAAGATAGCTATAAGTCTGTTATGATAATGTAGCCCACCCAGATCTCGTCAGTAATCGTTACGATTCAGGTTGAGTTAAAAAATGTTTATTTTAATTTAACCGATTAATTGGCGTGAAGGAGTTAAAAATGAAAATTAATTTTGTTAATAAAATATTTCTATCCGCAGCAGTATTTTTTACGTTTGCATTTCATAACAGTACCCGGGCAGCAAATAAATGGGAAGTCGATTCCAGAGGTAACATTACACTTAACGGCTCTGTTTTCCGCATCAAAGGTGGATCCTGGTTTGGACTTGAAGGGAGAAGTGAACTGCCAAGTGATGAGCAAAACCCAAATGGAGCACCGATGGAAATGTACATGGGAAACGTATTCTGGAATGAGAGCAACCGCACCCTCGCAAGTGATGCAGCCGAGATAAAAAGTCTCGGTTTTAACAGTATCAGGATGCCGGTTGCTCCTCAGACTCTTGATGATAGCGACCAGCAAGGAAGGGATCCGAATCTGAAAAATTCCGAGTCCGTACGTATTCAAGGTGCTTTTACTGCACTCAAGGCAGTTATAAAAGCATGTGCTGATGCAGGTCTGTATGTATTACTCGACATGCATTCCTGTTCCAATTATGTTGGCTGGAGAGCTGGTCGCCTTGACGCTCGTCCGCCTTATGTAGATGCAACAAGAGAAGAGTATGAGTTTACGCGTGAAGACTGTTCCTGTGCAGCAAATGGAAACCCGGGTACAGTCACCCGTGTCCAGGAATACGATGTACAGAAATGGTTAGCCGATCTTAAGAAACTGGCCGGTCTGGGAGCAGAAATCGGTGTTGATAATATCATGGGTATTGATATCTTTAACGAACCCTGGGATTACAGTTGGAGCGAATGGAGATCGCTTATTGATCAGGCTTATCAGGCAATCAGTTCTGTCAATCCAAATATCCTCATTTTTGCTCAGGGAATAGGCGGTACACACGGTAACCAGGACGGTACACCGGACTCGTTTGAGGATACTCCTCATGGAGATATGGCGACAAACCCCAACTGGGGTGAAAACCTTTATGAAGCAGGTAATAATCCACCAAGTATGCCTAAAAACAAGTTAGTGTTTTCGCCTCACTGCTATGGTCCGGCAGTTTGTACTCAACCGATGTTTGCAGATCTTGATGCCCAACCGGAGTGCGAAGGACTTGTAGAAGATGCTTTTGGAGATGCGAAATGTCAGATCGTCATCAATCCGTCTAAACTTGAACCAGGTTGGGATGAACACTTCGGGTATTTGAAAAAACTTGGTTATGCGATCTGTATCGGAGAATACGGTGGTAACATGGATTGGCCAAACAAATCTGAAGCCCGCCACCAGAACCGGTACAGTTATCTTACCGACAAAACAACCGACAAACAGTGGCAGGAAGCTTTTGTAAATTATCTGGTTAAACGTGGAATTTATGATTCCTTTTACTGGTCAATCAATCCTGAATCAGCAGATACTTATGGTATTTTCAAATCACCTTACGATCCGATATCCAATAAGGAAGGGTGGGGTACATGGTCGGGAATTGATCAAAGAAAAATGGACCTGCTGTCAGAACTCTGGGAAGCAGCAGACAAAGATCCAGGTGCACCGGTCAGATATGGAGAAAATGGTAATAGAAAAACCGGTGTAAATTGTCGTATTTCAAACGCAGGACTGATCACTTATTCTCTGCCGAAAGCAGAAAATGTTTCACTGAAACTTTACAATGTGAATGGCCGTCTGCAATCTGAAATATCTTCTCAAATGCAAAAGGCAGGAACTTATTCCATTAACAGAAAACAGATATCAGCAGCAGCAGGTTCCTATTTTCTCGTTTTAAAGGCAGGTGATTACTCACATAAACAAATGGTCTGTTTTACAAAATAGTTTTCATACGGAGAGTAACTATTAAAATGAGTTACGATTTTGGACATTTTTGTAACAAGATCGGAATAATGTGAAAGATACAGGATCTCTCGGTTTACAATTCCCAAAATCGTAACCGTATTACGAATAATGATCAGGCAATACTGATCATTATTGTTTTTTAATGTATATGAACATTCATAAAAAACCGCGGCAGCAGGCTGTGGTCTTTGTTTTTTCTGGCAAAACTGTTTTCACGAAATCTTCTTATCTGCAAGATCTGCCGCTTGACTATTTCCAGGCCACCGAGATAAACGGAATGTCTTTTCAAAATTAATTTATTTCTCAGATTTTACTACAGGTGTTGCAGGAATTAATTCCGCTCCGGTTTCAGAAGAACTTTTTGCTACATGTACAGTACAGACATCATCCAGAACCACAAAGCTGGCAGGATCTGTTTCCCTTACAATAGATGTTATTTTTGAAGCATTTCTACGTTTTGCCTGTACAAAAAGCAGTTTTACAATGCCATCACGACCGTTCCCTTCAAAAACAGTCACGCGATAACCTTTTTCGCGTAGTTTGTCTGCGACAAGATCTCCTTTTCTTGAAAAGATCCTTATTACCTGTTCTCCGATTTTGAAAATTCCTTCAATGGTCATTCCAACAAAAGTACCAGATGCAAACCCGAGAGCAAAAGCAACAGAGCTAAGCGGGTCCTGAACAGTAGAAATCAGACGGGAGATCGCGTACACCCATATAAGAGCTTCAAAAAAGGCAATCCCGAATGCATAATGTTTTTTCCCGCGAATAATCATGACATGGCGTATTGTCCCAAGTCCTACATCACAAACACGCGCAAAAAAAATGTTCAGAGCTATGACAAGATTAACAGTTGTAAACACCTGATCACCTCCGGATAATAATTCCATGCAGCAAATATACTTTTCTACCTTGCCTGAAACAGAACAGACTGAACCTTGCGTATAAGCTAATAAATATACTCTCGGCAAAATCACTAATACCAAAGAATTGTCATTGAGAATGCACTCCCATCTTTAAACAGAGCGGTTCAAATGTAGACTCGAGTTTGAATCAATTAATCAAACCATCCGTTTTCATGAAATACTACATTTAAACCGTTTTGACTCCCCTTCTCGCCATAACAGGATAAGCTGTTTACATCAGGGTAAAAATTACTTCACACCGATAACGGGAGCTTGTGTTCAATCTCTTCCCTAAATAAGAAACAAGTATGGAATTGTATAAACCAGTCATTCGGTACTGAATTATGTCGAGCCGTCTGGTGAACAGACTTGCTTACACGAAACTAAGGGTCTGTGACCAACCAGCGCAACAATACTAAACAGCTACGCAGATAAAGATACCAATTTCGATTGAAAGTACATCATACAATGGATTGTTTGATACCGGAAAATAATCTGATCAAAAAGAGCTATGCGATAGTGATAACGCCACATCCGTATGAAATATTAGGTTACTTAAAGCACACGGTACGGTTTATCTGTAAACCTAAATTGTCCTGTACACTAATCTGGTGATTTCAATATTTTATCAGCAGATAACTCAGTGGTCAAAAGTGAAACATAATAGAATCAGAAGAAATCCCGAAAATAAAGCGCCCTCTCGGACTGTTTTTCTAAAACCATATCATGTAGACGCTTTATCTCAGGATTGATCAACATGCAAGACACCCTCAATTAAAAAAATTTTACCTCTGGTTAATTCTTCCAGCCATCATTCATAAAATCTTTTCTGTTTTGTGTATTCTGTCATATTATTCTTCGGAATCTTTCTGATTATGATACATGAGACGCTTACCAACAATAGCACGAAGGTATTCTGCATCTTCGATAATATTAGTGATTCGATCTATAATTGATTGATAATGCCTGGTATTTTCAATTACAGTTATATCATGCAAAATATCATTGCGCAATTTTGATGCTTTTCTGCCAAATTCCTCTATTGTTTTAAATAGAAACTGGCGTTCCATTCCACTTTCAAGTTTGTTTTTGTAATCTTCTATCAGTTTCAGTTCTTCAATTGTTAAAGAATCAATTTCAGATCTTATTTTCTTAATATTAACAGTCAAGTTTTCTTCAATTTTTGGTAAGAGACCCAGTGCTCTATCTGTACATTCCTTTGCCCTCTCCAGTTTTTTTTCATTAGACTGTTTTTCGCTGTTATCCAATAAAAGAGAATATGCCTCCAATATGTAACCATCAGCTCTGACTTCAAGTTTATCAGAATTTTGCATAACTTCAGCAGCTTCACGTGATTTTTCCCAATTTTTGCTTTTAAATAATGCCCATCCTATAATATTCAGCCCATCATGATAGTATTCACTTGTATACGGGATCTTTTCAAGTTGTTTATGTGCATTCTCGAACTCATTATTTTCATAATATGCGCATCCCAACAGGTATTTTGCTCTTTCCTGTATTTTCTTTTGACTTTCAGATACTGCTTTAAATTCAATAACTTCCTTAAGATGCCTTCTGGCTTTTGATCTGGCATACTTCAGGGTATCAGATTCAATGTCTTTAAAATTATCCATTTCATCACACATGACAATTGAATGTTGTGCAAAAGGATAATCATAATGATTTGGTTTAATATTTCCAAATGCCGTAGCAGCATCAATCCATTTTTCATTATAAAAATGATACTGCCCTAATTCATACCATCCGTGCGCTTTCAAAGAATCCAAAGCTTTTGATTCCTTCAAGAGCCTGAACTGACTGATAACAGTTTGTGAATCTGCAGTTTGGCGATAGATACGCAAAAGTCCCAGATTTGCAGCACCGATTACATTACTTTCATTTTCACTCGTTTTATAAGTATATAATTCCTTTGTCTGATTATATTTTTTAATACTTTTGTCATATAAATACATTTTCTCCAGACAGTAGGCAGACAACATCCTGACTTCATCAATCTTGATAAATCTGGAGTACTCTTTTTCCAGTAATGAAAAAAGTGCATATGCCTCTAAATAACATTTATCAGACAACTTTTGACGTGCTTTTATGTAAATCTCATTTGCATCACCACTGATAACATTTCTGTTCTTTCCCAATTCTGCAGCAAGATAAATAGTATTGGCAGGAGCAAACTGTGCTTTTGTAAAAAGAACCTGCATTGCTGTTGAAGCACTCTGTACTTTTTCAGGTAACATTTTTGACGTAGTGTCGAAATTGAAATTTACCGAGAATCCCAGATATTCTCTTCCTCCCTGAATATATATCTGTAGCAGTTTATTTACCTTTGCTCCAAAGCGACCGGTAACATCCTTACGTGAACTGCCAAAGTGCTCTCCATAAAAAGAACGATAATTGAGCTCTAAACCCCCATTGAATATTATTGATTTAATTATTTTCTCAAATCCCCAGCTTACTCCGATATCAGGACTGAATACAGGTCTTTCGTAACGTGAAATTGCAGCAGGATTCTGAAAACAAATGCCAAATACATGTTTTCCCAGATTTACATTATCTATTACATAGCTGGCACCTAAATCAAACGCTCCGTCAATAATTGGATTACCGAAATTATTCTGATAAGATAGATTTATGTTCGAACCGACAGCAAGAGATGGAAACGGTTGCATCGAATATGAAATTGTTCCATAGTGTTCACTGTATTTATTGCAATCTTCTTCTCTGCTTATACGGTTTCTTTCCCATACTGTACGATCGAATTTTCCTGAAGTATAACCTATATACCCAAATCCAACTGTATGGCTTCTGTAAGCCAGGGGAGTAAGCGGGATAATTCCTTGAAGACTTGCTAAATAAAACCGGTTTAATTGTGTCATTGACAATGCAGATGATATCGTTATCCAGTTGCAATAAGCAGCAAATGAAGGATTCACCAATACTGACCTTGGCGTTTCAAGATCACGCCATTGTTTGTTTATAAAGACCTCATTTGACAGACCATGTCCGGCATAAGTACTTGCAATAAGCAGTAAAGTTACTGATATTGACATTATATATCTGTTTTTATGCATAAATGCATCTTTCCATTGTAATTTATTTAGCTGCACGCATGACTCCCAGTTTTTCGCCATATTTCTTTTCTTTGCCATCACTTTTTCGTATCACAATTATTTTAGCGAAATAAACACCTCTTCCAACATCCCGCCTGTTATCATCCCTGGCATCCCATACATATGATAACCAGAGATCATTTAAACTACCCTCCAGCATCTTTTTGTCTCTTAGAACGATATTACCCAAAGCATCAAAAATCGTAACTTTTCCTGAATAAAGACTTGCAATTGTATCGCATTCAACTATTATTGCCATACCCGATTTACCAAGCCCGTTATTTTGCACAATATCAGGATTGTATGGGTTAGGACATATCGTTACAGTAAATTCATTATTTTTTTGATAATTTACAGGTACTTTTCTGTTATTAGCATGCGGCCACGTTTCTGAAAGATCCCTTATCTCTCCAGTTCCTTCACTCCTGTTATAAATAATATTCAAACTGTCAGTATTGGGTTTGAAAACGAAACCATTATCCATCATTATTTTTATGCTGACACTGTCGAAATATAGTATTGATCTGGATAATAATCCCTTAAACGCCCTTAAATCCCTTCCAGAGCTATTTCCTGTAAAGAAGTTAAACAGCTTGTCTGGTGACGGTGTTTTGCCGGTCCATAATATCGGTTCACTGAACTCTACCCTCAGAGTATCATACTGTCCCTTTGATTCAAGGGCAGCAGGAAAAACAGTTGCCTTTGATATGACTGGCCCAGCGTTATCGTACACCTGCCTTAACTTAAACTGCATCCCTTCACCAGAAACAAACGAACTGTCAAACGAAATTGTAAATTCATCCCACCCTGTTTCCAATTCGGTATGCAGGTTTTCATCAATAACCATTACCAATTGGTTCGATGTTTCTCCTTTGACCAAACTTATCGGATGTAATTTATTTTCAATATTTGAAAATATGGGTTTTATCATAATCGAAGAAATTGCTGAATTCACATTCGGTATTTCTGCAGGAAGCGAATAATCCTGCTCAATTGACAGCATGATTAAATCGATATGACCCTCACCATTGGTATCGTAAACAGCAGCAGTAACATTAACAGGCTTATCTGCCAGAACCAGCGGGACACGACGATTGTTTTCGTTTGGAAGATTCCTGGATTCAGTTGCATCGGTAATATGAGATCGTCCGTCTGAAGCTGCAGGCTGTAATGACAAACTATCACCTACAATTGACACCTGCATTTCATAATCTAAAACGATAACAACACTGTCTTCTGAAATCGTTTTCAGAAAACATTGCGATGAAAAAGCCGATTTCTCCAGTTTCCCATTACGGAAATAGCGAATAAAATCATTGGGTTGAGTTTGAACCTGCTGCCACAATACGGGTTCACTGAAATAAACTGTAATCTTTCTCTCTTCATTAATTTCTTCTAATCCCGGATAATAAATCGCACGCCTGATAACCGGACCAGCCATGTCTGTAATATTTGTGACAACTGTCGGAAGTTCTTTTTTTGTTACAGAATAAGATTTACATTTTATCGTTGCCTGTTCATAGCCGGTATGAAGAATATCTTTCATCTCATTTAACTGGAAATACGCGTTTGCGCTGTCAACCCTGATCATTTTAACAGGATCCAGTGCCAGGTAGGTACCATTTGAAAGAAAGATACCAAGAGAATCGATCCATTCTCCCGGCTGAGGCAAACTTTCCTTTAAACAAGCTTCATCATCCCATTGAAACATGATACGGTCCAGATATCCATTACCATTTGTATCCAATAATGAAGCGGATGCATTATACTGTGCTATTACCATCTTAATATGTAATGTATCAACCTGTTCAACATCAACTTTATCGAAAGCAATTGCAGTCAGTAATATTTCTTTCTGCCCCGAAGGAGTCCAGATGAAAACTCCAGAATCACCTTCAGCATTTTTTTCAAAAACAGAACCTTCAGGCATACCAAGAAGCTGCAAAGAAGGTATTGTCTGGTCTTCATCAGTAGCCCAGATTGATACCCTTATCTCTTTATCTTTTGGAATCACAGTATCAGTTGTTGTTGCATGTAAAACAGGAGCAAAAAAGCTTGAATCAGCTATTATAATACTAATAGAATCAGTTACTGATCTGGTACCATCTGTTGCCGTAAAAATGAATTTGTATGTACCCTGATCATGCATTCCTGTTGCCCAGAACAGCTGTGCTTTGGAAGTATCATTATCGCCTGGAAGAGGACTGAAACGTGCTGCTGCAGCAGGCATGCTGTTGGCTGTAAACGTCACTATTTCTCCATCAGGATCAGTTCCACTGATTATAAGCCTGATAGTATCTCCTTCAGTCGCATTGTGTATTTTTGGAGCAGATATAACCGGATCGTAATCCTTATCATTGATTTTCAATATTATTGTATCGGTCACAGTATAACTCTTGTCTGAAGTCCTGAATATCAATTGATATTCGCCACTACTTCCTGGACCAGTCTGCCATCCTAAACTCAACTTATTGGGCTCAATGGAATCGCAAGATGCACCTTTAGGAAGTGGAGAAACAAGTTTCAGATTGACCGTTTCACCTTCCGGATCTACGGCAGTAATTTCTCCTGTAACGCTGTCCCCCTCATTCCATATCTTATTGCCATGAAAAATGATACGTGGCGGTTGATCGACATTAACCTTGTAATTATCAAAAACCGGATTTCGACTCAGGGTTAAAAACTTGTCTTCAGCTTCTAAATAATACTCCAGGTAATTATCAAAAATGGTTTCACCATCAATTGTCACCTTAAATGTATCATTTGCAAATTCAACCATTGTATCACAGACAAATTCTAGAGCTGTTGCACTTTTATAATAAATTCTTACTATCGAAACTGTATCCGAATCACTTACAAAGGCTTTTAATTCCAGATCTTTATAGGCAAGCAGTATTGTCGGCGGTGTATGAATTATTAATGGTCCGCTATTGTCTATATTAATCCGATACGGCCCTTTTTCATCACTCATTCCCTGGCTGTCAACAGCTGTTATGTAAAAGTCGATACCTGGTTTTTTTACAACTGCGCCAGGTATTGTAAACCTATATGTTGAATCCCGTAAATGAACCATATTTGCTTCTAAATATGATCCACCTGTTCCCGCAGTGCGGAAGAATATTTTTCTTACTGGAAGCGGCGATTCATCATCAATTATCCAGACAGTTATCGGCAGACCTGTTCCTGACGACTGCTCATTTGCAATCAATTCTTCTGTTTCCGGTGTAATCTTTATTACTGGTGGATCTCCTGTTTCTATCCACTCTCCCGTGTCACTTACAGCAATACCAGACAACTCAGTAGAAAGGTAAACGGTATGAGTATCGCCATTAATAATTTTATCTGGTGAAACATAACGTATAAGATATCGTGATTCAATATCCTCCTTGATTCTTTTATAAAGTTCAGTCAATTCAGAAGCTGAACGTGCGAAAAAGAAGTAACCGTTAGTGCTGTCTGCAAGTGGACGCAATGTAGTATCAACGCTTGCAAACGCTTCAGGACCAACAGCTATACTGTAAATCGTTACGTTGTTTTTTCTCGCAAGGTCAATAACAGAAGAAAGACTGCGAGTACTACCTACATCAAAACCGTCAGAAAATAGTATTACAGAACGGGTATTTGTCTCGTTGATTAACTGTTCAATCCCTTCATAAGCACCATCAAGTATAGCTGTTTGACCAAAAGGTGCAATTCCATCAAGTGCACTTTTGATTTGCTCCTTATTCCCGGTTATTGGTTGTTCTACGTGCGTGCCCGTTGAAAATGATACAACTGCAGCACGATCTAGTGTATCCATTTCATCGATAAATGTTTTTGCAGCAACGACAGCACTGTCCATTCGTGAGTTTTCCGTCATAGACTCACTTCTATCAATCACCAGTGAAACCGATATGCCATGTCTGACTTCAGAAATGTTCCGGGCTGTAAATGACGGAAATGTAGTATCCTGCATTAAAAGAAATTCAATAGAATCGGCACCTGATATTGTATTTCCAAGATGATCACGCAATGTTGCTGTCAATTCAATTTCCGGATGTTTCTGACATATAATGGAGTTGATTACCAGTGATGGTTTTGCGTTCGGATCCGGTTTAAAACAGGCTTTGATTCTTGCATTACCTTTTAGTTTAACTCGTGTAGACTTGTTACTTGGATCTTCTATTTGTGGATTACCGCTTACGATTTCCCATTTGTCGAATATCCAATAACTGTTCTCATGTGCAGTAACCAAGGTGTCCTTTGTAGTATCAACAAGCACCATACCCATGGGAACCGTAATACCATTGGTATCATCTTCTACAAAGAGGGTGTCATGCGGTTTGATATTATATGAAGCTTCAACTATTGCATCACCGTTTTCACTCAATCTTACCCAGGTTGACATTGCAAGAGGATTGTTAATTACTGCACTTCCATCAGAAATCACCCACTTGTCAAATTCAAACAAATCACCAATTGATCTTGTACTGATATGCACTGTATCATCAGCCGGCCTGGTAACAGGTTCTGCAGGTGTTACTTTACCCCCGTATTCACTTCTGACTGTCAGAGTGGAAAAAGGTATCCACATGATATCAAGACTGTCATCATACCCATTAGCTGGTGTAATACGAAAATAATGATTTGCATTTTCTGCAAGTGCCTTGAACCTGAAAATGGTATCATTAGTATTTGAGGTTTTATATATTTTGACAATCGAACTATCCGTAAACCTGTGATCTGTACCGAAATATATAATATCTTTACTTAGCAGTGGATTATAATGCTTAACATACAACAGGAAGCTGTCAGCCTTTTCACTTATAAACTTGCAGAATATTCCAGGCGGGATCAGTTCGTTATAACAGAAACTAGCTTTATTCGGCATTTTGGGGATATCATTTACAGGGTAACTGTCAAAACTTACCTGGATTCTTGCATTACCAGTATCTGTTATTGTAATTTTTGTAGAAATGGAATTCGTATCATCAATAACAGCATTACCTCTTAACACTGTCCATTTCCAGAACTGGTAAAAATTTGATAAAGCTTCTGCCTTGATTGAATATGGCTTGGTTTGCAATAAACGTACGGAATCCTGTGGAACTGTTGTTCCGCGTCCATCAGTAATTATTTCCAAATTTGAGTAACCAAGAACCCTCACACCAATTGAATCAGTATAATAAGAAGAGTTGTAGGGCTCTATCCTGAAATAATGCGTATCACCTGGTGCTTCACACCTGAACGTATAATGTAAATTCGTATTCTGGTTAAACATTTCCCTGCGTGGACCAATGAAAGAAGAGGTGGTTCCGTAATAATAAAAATTGAGATTTCTTTCATAGGTGCTTGCATTTATAATATCTATTACAAATGAATCGGCAGCAGGGGCAACATATTTCATCAATACGCCTCCACTGTTATGCGGCGCTCCATCTGTGGCGTAACATAATGTATCCAGTGGAAAACCGATCTCATGCACCGGTTTTGATTCAAAAACAGCCTGAATATGTGCATCTGAGCTGGCGGTTATAGTTGTAACCTGACTGTTGGAATCGGCTATGGTGATGTATTGTCCGCCGGAAAGTATCCGCCACACTAAGAACCTATCTTTTTCATTTTTGGGAGTTGCTTCGATATTTATTGTGCCTCCCTTAAGAAACCGTATCGAATCGGCCGGGTTCGTCGTGCTGATACTGTTGTCACAGCTTATCTTCAGCAGTATTGTTGTATCAACACGTATATTAAAACTTTTCTCATAATTTGCGAAATCAACCGGAGTCAGACGGAAATAGCAGGTTGTTCCTGCACTGTTCGCATAAAATTTAAAACTGTAATCTATAGAGTTTATATTGTGCGCATAATCTGTTATTGAATCAAACCCGGAACTGGTATCGAAATAATCTATATTGTACCTATATTGACTTGGGAGATTGACAACAAGGTTATGCGTATCAGCTCGCTCAGCAGTATAACTTAACAAAACACCGCCCTTTGGAAAGCCATGCACATTATAGGTAAAATTTGTGTCCCTGTTGGTTATTTCGTGAACATCCTTTTTTATAAACTCGGCACGTAATGATGCATTACCACCCGCAGGAGCAACTGCAATAATTGAGTCGGAAGAATCACAATAAAAATAGGTGACATTACCCGAAACCGTTACCCATTTGTCGAAATAGTATAATGAAGAAATCAAACGGGCTGTATCTATAACCGGAATACTGTCGGAAACCGGCAAAGGGCCAGGCGGTATTGCAATGCCGCCTGTACTGGCAGAAAAATCAATATAGTAAATATCTTTGTAACGTATTTTATAATCGTATGGATTATTATCATGATTAATATTAGAAGGGAAAATACGGAAATAGTGCTTTTCACCGGCAGAAGATGCCTCAAAAATAAAGTAAGCATAATTACCTTTTACAGAATCAAGTACCGTAACGAATGAATCATTTGTTCCATAATAAAACATTGTTTTCTCAATATTATAATCCGCCTGTGATATCTGCACAATAAAGCTGTCAGCACGCGGCGCAGTAAAGTTCATTATAACACCACCGCACCAGTTACTGCCTCCATGTGGCGGGCCGAAAACATAAGTTGAATCATGCTCTGTTATAGGATAAAGTGTTTTAGGTTGATATATTGCTTCTGCAACAACATCGGTTGAATCAACAGTAAGTTTGGTTGTGGAGTTGGAATCATTTTCAAAAACAGCACTCCCCGAAACCAGCTCCCAGTTTACAAAATAGTATGAATAAGGTTCAGGCCACGTAACAATATCAAGTGTTCCGTTTTCACGAACTATAGTTGTATCAAAAGGACTAACACCTCCATTTTCTGCTTTCAGAAACACCTTGCAAAAACGAAACAGCCGTACACTGATTGAATTTGCTGTATCAGACTCATAATATGGAACGACTCTGAAATAAACTGTTTCATCTGGTACTTTTGTGCTGAAAGGACAATCTATAACACTGGAATTTCTGTTATTCCAGATTTCATGAGAGCAGGTGGAATCGGTTCCGTAATAAATCAGGTATTTGTTATGTAAATCAGGATAACGATCAACTGTCAAGACAAAGGTATCCGGTTCTTCTGATGTATATGAGAAAAGTATTCCTCCCCTTGTCCCTCCTTCTACATCCTGATATCCTACCGTATCCCAGACAAAGCCGAGCTGACGTACCGGGCGTTCCAAATAAACTGCTTTTACAACCGCATCGCTGTGAACAACAATCGACGTATTAGGGTTGATTGAATCGGTAATGAAAGCAGTTCCGGATACTGTTTCCCAATGATCAAAATAGAACCTGTTTGAAATAGAAAACGTATCAATTTCAATTGTATCATTAGACAAAACATCCAATGTTACCGAATCTGAAGAAAGAACACCAGCCAGTTCGTTTAGAATAGTCAGATTGTGGTAACGATAGTAACGTATTCGCATTGTTTGAGTTGTATCATATAAGCGGTAAGGAGCAACTCTGAAATAGTAAGTTTCTCCTGAATCTGCACTTATTTGGATCTGGTGTGATGAGGACTGATAAGTATTAACTGCAGATGAACAGGATGAATTTGTATCATAACCAAAAACACTCATTGTATGACTATAACCAGCAGATCCAATCTCAACAAGAAATGAATCCGCAGCCGGCAGGGTGAATGAAAATAGAATACCACCTCTTGTTCCCCCGTCTACGCTGGTATAGGCAACTGTGTCCCACTCTTCTGAAACAATACGTAAAGGCCGCTCCAGAAACACGGATTTTACTGTCGTATTCTCCTGTATTTCGATTGATGATAATGAGTCTGTAGAATCAGCGATTGTGGCTGAACCGCTGACAACAGTCCATTTATCGAAAAAATATTTCCCGAAATACTGAGGAAATGGCAGATTTTGAGAGAAACCACTTCGAATCTTTAATGTAGTGTCTGTTGTAACAGTCCCGTTTACATCCTTTTTTACTGTCAGTGTGTAAAAAGTCTGAACCTGTGTAGTAAATTGACAATCATTATAAGACGAAGATGAAGGATAAATTCTGAAATAGTGTTTTTCACCAATTGCACTGCTGCTGAAAGTAAAAAAATTGCTTGAATGATAATCTGAGTGATTTGTAAAAGTACTGTCCTGACCATAATAGTAGATATAACTATTATGATATGAAAGCTTCTGCAGATCCAGATAGAAGCTGTCTATTGATGGAGCAGTGAAACATAACAAAACCCCACCGCTGTTATAATCACCATGTGTTGCATATTGGAACGTGTCGAGTTCTGCTCTGATATCATAGATTTCTTTATGTTTAATCATGGCTTTTATTGTAGCATCGCTTGAATCTATATACACAGTAGTTGATTGTCGCAAGGAGTCAGCAAACCGTACACTTCCGGACACAATTTGCCATTTTTCAAAAAAGTAAAATAATCCTGATACTGAAACATTAATATCTTTGTATTCACCACTTTTCATTACAAATGTATCAACCGGCGATACAGTTGCAACAGGATCCGGCAGGATGATAAGTTTATAAAAAGGATTGGCTTTTAAGGCAAAGGATGATGATCTGTACAAAGGATTTGCCGGAGATATACGGAAATAAAGATCGTTACCTGCTTCTTGCGCTCTGAATTCAAAAATTTCTGAATTTTCTACATTCTGACTGTCTGCTGTTGAAAAAGTGGAATCATCATTATAATAGGTTATACGAAAAGGTATACTATAAGACTCTGCACTTGCGAGAGTGATGTAGAAACTGTCAGCACTGGGTGGAGTAAATTTGAATAAAACACCAGTACGCCCGTTTCCACCATGCTCATCAAAATTAAATGTATCAGATTCAAAAGTTATTTCATGGATCGATTTCTGCAAGAAATGAGCTGTAGCCGTTACATTGGTTACTGTAGGAAAAATACTTGTAGAATTACTCGTTGAATTTTCAATATCTGCCCCATCACTTGAGGTCCAGTGTGAGAAATAAGATACTGGTGACTCGAATGCCTCTATCGGTGCAGAAAAATGGGTCCATATTTGATTATTACTTCCAGAAGTTGTTCCGTTACCATCGGCAACTACCGACAAGGTACATTTCAAACCTATATGTACACGAAAGTCATTACTGTATGCACCTGTCGCCATAGGCTTTACCATACAATAATAACGATTACCCGCAATTACGTTTACAGGAAATACAATTGGAGATGTCCCATTTTTGGATCCGGCAGTTGTCGTAAATGTTGAATCCTTTTCATAAAATACTATAGATTTAAAAACATCTCGATAATCCGGTGTATTATCTGCAATAATTGCAACAGTATCGCTGAGTGAAGCAACGAAAGAAAAACGAACTCCATCACCAATCCGTTCCATATTGTAGGCATGAGTTGTAAAATTAAATACTGTTGGTTCATCTGGTATATTATACACCTGTGCATCACAAAAGGATTTTTCAGGACTAACAACTATAGTTATACATATCAACACTGAAAACCAATATCTTAATTTCATCAGAACCTTTCTTGCAAGTATATCCATTTCATAAGAAAGTTTCGGAGTCAAAAAAAGAGCTCCTAAAATGTTCTCATACTCCCGAATCAATAAACCGACATCTGTTAGCTTAATTGAATTTAAAAAATTGTTATAAATATAGTAATTGAACAGAAGAAGGATAATAGAAATGATCGTTAAAAACTGTTAAAAAAAAATATTTAATAGATTGTATTTATC
>JAAYEB010000344.1 GCA_012728995.1 Fibrobacter sp.
CGAACCCTGCTAATATCCCTTATGGAGACCCACAAAACATTCTGGCAACACTCAGAACCCAGGTTGAGGCTTTTGATGAATTTGAAAACAAGAAATACACTTCTGATTTAATATCTGCAAGGGATAATGTTGCAGTTTTTTCTGAAGGTACATATGAAATTCATTACGAAGTTACTGACGAATCAGGGAATACTACTCCTGGATCAAGAACTGTTATCGTGTTACCTGAGGACATTCCTGAAGAAAATTCAAAACCGGTAATTTTTGTCAAATATGTTGGTGACAATATTGCTATCTTTCAAGGTGATGAATTCATAGTCAGTAACTATTTTGGAGCAAATGACAAAGAAGATATGGATTTAGGTGATGATGATCTTTTAGTAACAGGTCAATACAACACAAATGATACTGGTACCTATAACCTGACTGTTTCGGTAACCGACTCTAAAGGAGCTACAACAACACGACAATTTACTCTTGTTGTCAAAAAACGGGAAACCAAGAACAATCCTCCTGTTTTGACCCTTAAGCCACCATTAAAAATGGAACTTGATTTCTTTGATGATTTCGTTGAACCTGGCTGGGATGTTGAAGATCCTGACGGAGATGATGTTACTGTTGATACATCAATTCAGGATTTGGGTAAAACCGTCTATATTATATATCAGGCAGAAGATGAACATGGTGCAAAAAGTGAAAGATTAAGCCGTGAAATTTCATTACGAACTGATGATCCTGTAATCATTGTTGATAGTGATGATACGATCAGGATCTTTGTTGGTGATGATTTTGAGCCACCTGATGCTACTGCTTATGATGGGGATGGAAATCCGATCAGTAACATACAAATTACAAATGAGGTTAATACCAGGGCTGAAGGAACATATAAAGTCGAATACTATGTTATTGATACAAAAGGACGTTATGCCAAGAAAATTATTACTGTGATGGTCAGAACTAAAGACAGGGAACCTCCTGAAATTACAATATTGGGCAATAAGGATACTACGATAACTTTGGGTGATCCGTATACTCGTCCTGAAGCTACGGCATATGATGAATACGAGGGAAAAGATTTGACCGATTCTATTAAAGTTACCGGTGAAGTTAATACAAACGAGGCTGCCACTTATTTAATTATATACACAGTGTCTGATACATCGGGAAATTATGCCAGAGATACTGTTAAAGTAAAGGTTAAAGCACCAAAAGAATACTTTATGGATCAATATGGTGTGCCACGGGAAGATTACTTGCCAAAAGTTCAGGGGCAATTTACAAAGAAAAAAATAGATGGGGATGACGATTTAAATATCGATTTGTCATCGATTCAATATCTTAGTGTTGATTGGCAACCAGGCCAATATGGAGGATTACATCAGTTTGCATTCCAAATAGGTGGTAGTTACAATGACATCAGGAGTAAAATAACACATAACTTTGATTCAGCTGAACCAAAAATCGAACTTTCTGGTATGAGTATTTCAGAATTAAATGATGAGTTTTATGTTAATGTCATTGATGGCGATTTAGTCTGGGTTGCTACGGATGGAAGTTTTGCCATTATCTGGTCAGAATAATCCTGAACTTTAAGTTTTTCATTTTAAGTTTAAAGGAGGCACATCCATGCCTCCTTTTCTTATTTTTAGCACACAAAGGAACCATGCTTTCACTTTTTAGACCCAATGTGCCGGTAAAACTAAAACAATAAAGATACTCAGCACACTGTTTAAGACAAGACGGCACCCGGGCTGTTGTAAATTGTCTTACTATCATATATTATCCAGCTCCTGTTCAACAAAATATTTATTTAAAAAAAATACCCAAATGTGATGCTCGTCACATTTGGGCATTTGAATTATTATTATATTCTTTTTATC
>JAAYEB010000345.1 GCA_012728995.1 Fibrobacter sp.
CGAACCCATATTGAATCATTTCCTGAAGTTTCCAGCTTTAGTACACACTGTCGGGAGTCGGATACCGGTCCATAATGTCCTGTAGAAACAACTTTCATAAGCAATGTATCTTTTTCAAACATGTGTTCAATTTTTACTTCATACCACCCATCCTCATACGAAACTTTAGAAAAGCCACTGGTCCATGATGGCTGTTCGCCGATTTTCTGCAATGCTGTGAGTAAACCATATTCACTTATAGCAAGAGCTTTTCTGTGATAGACCTGCTGTTTTTGTCCGTATGTGTGCAAAAGACCAAAAATTGCACCTCCAATAAACATAAGTGTCGCACTGGCAACAAGCACACGTATTATAACTCCACCTCTTTGAGCAATTGTACTTTTATTCAAATTTTCTCCTTACCGCCACTGACACATTTGCCGCTGTTTTTCAAAAATATATTTTACAATCTTCTCTCTGAGTTTTTGCTCAATATTAATAAATTGCACATGATGTTTATAATAAGTTGCAGTTTTGCTTTCCTGAATACTTACCCGTAATATCTTTGCATCAATTCCGGAAAAATGAGCAGTTGTCAGTTGGAATTTAAATGAAACTATATCTCCCGGAACCAATGGCCTGGAAAAAAGAAAACTCAATCCACCACCACTGATATCAACTATTTTACCTTCATTGAATTTCCAGGCCTGCTTCTTACTCTCCTCATTTTCAGTTTTAATAATCCTGAATTTCAGAGGCAAATTAACATCAACCCTTACAAATTGTCTTAACTGATTTCTTTTCAGCTCCATGGTATGGTAAAAATCCACAGTAGAACCTTTAACCCTGAAAATTTTTACTGTTATGCCATACACACCGTCACTTCGACGGGCAAATGCCAGTCTGACTGTCTGCCCCTGGAAAAAACGTACTGTTTCTTCTTTTTCAGGATCGTATTGAATTCTGAAAAAAAGTTCCCTGTTTAAAACCATTACGGCCCTTCGAATCAGGACTTTTTTATCTTTTTCCGGAAAAACAGATAACTTCTGACCTGTTTCAATATTTCTAGTTGAAATCAGCGGGTGTTCCAGTGGAAGGTAACTAAAACCCATTTTCTTTCTTAAACTCGAAAGAACCTTTTCTTCATCATCAAAATCCTCCCCCGAGCCATTTAAAAACTTATGTACAACCGGATCAAGGCACTGTTCATATAATGAAGCGGATTGAAATATAACATGATGATTAGGAGTATTTGCATATTTAAGGAGTTCGTTTAACCTGTTCTCCTCTTCTGTATTTAATTCTGATTTTGCGATATATTCAACAAACAGTTTTCTGGAAAGTTCTGTTTCATCTTTTTGCTGGCGTTTACATCTCTTAACATGCAGAAAAACAAGCAGCCACACTCCAGACAAAATTACAATCAGGAACCCGGTTATTATTGCCGGCTCTGCTTTTTTCCAGCCTATTTGCTGTATCAAACTTGAAGCTGACGCAGAAAATATCCAGGTAAAAATCAAACCTGAACTTTTCATAAGAAAAGCATTCTGCTGCAAAAACAATACGCCCCCCTGGTTTCTTTCCTACAAGAGTATAAAAAGGAATCTGAGTTTTGTCCATTCATTTTTTAAATTTCAATCTGCTGTATCCCAAAAAAATCTATTGTCGTTGATTTGTTAAAACTATACAATTCGGGGGGATAGCAATATGAAGAAAATACCAGTAGAAAAAATTGAGTCTGGAATGATATTAGGGCGGAATGTTTGCGGCCCTTCCGGCAGCACTCTGCTTATAAAAGGAGTCTGCTTAACTACAGCACTCGGGCGCCGACTAAAAAACTGGGGAATTACATCCATTTACATTGAAGGTGAAGAGGATACTCCTCTGGAAGTTTACACAAGCAGCATCTCTGCAAATAAACTAAAAGAGCACCTTACACAAAAATTTTCTCGCGTTATACATAATGTCGTCATGAAAAAAATTTTTTCCGCAGTTTATCAACACCGTCTTCAGAAAAGCAAATAAAGTGGAAATCAATAAAAATATACAGCAATCATTATTGAATATATCATCTCTCCCAACTTTACCAACTGTTATAGAAAGCATAACACGTTTGCTCCAGAATCCCAAGACTTCAGCCGAAGAGATAGGCAAAGCTATTACAACCGACCAGGCGTTAACAGCGAAAGTATTAAAACTGGTCAATAGCGCTTTTTACGGATTCCCCGGTCGAATAAGTACCATTACCCACGCCATAGTAATACTCGGCTTCTCAACTGTAAAAAACATCGTGCTTACGGCTTCGATCTTTGAAGCTTTTAAAAGCAGTGATAATGCTGTTTGCGGCTTTGATCTCGAGCAGTTCTGGACGCATTCCATAGCATGTGGCGCTGCATCCCATGCATTGGCCAGAATCATGGGTAATAAAGAGAAAGAAGAATGTTTTATCGGAGGCCTTATTCATGATATCGGTAAATTAATCTTGTACAAATATTATCCGGAAGAGTTCTCATCGGTACTTACGTATGCCAACACTGAAGATATTTTGTTTTATGAAGGAGAAAAAAAATTTTTAGATATTACTCATGAAGAGATTGGAAGCTATATTGCCCAAAGATGGAAATTGCCGTCAAAACTTCAAAGCTCAGTTAAAAATCACCACAATCCACTACCCGTTTATGATAATTACATCAATACCGGCATAGTCCATTGTGCTGATATTTTTGTACGGGCTTTGGATTATGGTAACGGCGGAGATAAAAAGATACCTTTACTTTCAGAAAATGTCTGGACAGATCTTGAACTTGAAAACAGATCTCTAGTTTCAATTTTTGATACTATTCAGGATGAAGTAGAAAAAGCAACAGAATTTATCTATCTAATCTGATCCTCTTGCGTCTCATCAACACTACTTTGCGTATTTTCCTGAGCAGAAACAATCATTTTTTTTCGGATATCAGAACGAATCTGCTGGTTTTGCCGAAAATCTTCAGGCATTCTGAAACTTTTCACAACAAGAAAAAGTGCTATAAGCCCAAAAAAGATTAAAACCATTAATGTCAGCGTACAATCAGCAAACTCCACTTTTTGACTCCAGATCTAACTGCATTTTGGAAATCAGCTCCTTTTCATCGCAGACTGTTTTTTCCAACTCAATTCCATTATATGATACCATAAACCTGTTAAGCTGATCAAATGAAATTTGTTTCTCCTGTTTTATCAGGGTAAATATGACACGCAAAATATTAAAAGCCATTTTTCCAAGTTCATGCAAATCACGGTTTCTATGAAACCGTTTATCCATATCGACCTGAGCAATTCTTCTTAATCCATATCTGAAATAAACACTGAACAGTAATCCAATCTCTACTCCATAACCAGACCAGAAAGGAAGTGTCTCCATGAGTGAACGCCTGAAGGCATACTCTCCCGCAAGGGGCTGAAAAACATGCGCCAGTTCAGGAACCAATGCGCAAACAAGAGGACGAACCAGGATTTCAGTAACTCTACCCCCCTGATTTTCATACAACTGAGAATCAAGGATCAAGGGCCGGTTATAAAAAGCTTTAACAAACCCCAGATCATCATCATGCAATAATGGCCCGGCCAATCCTGTAATAAACCGGTCAGTAAAATTTATTATGTCAGAATCAACAAAAATTACAATGTCATCAGGTGAAGATGATTTTTCAAGAATAAATTGTGATTTCCATAATGCTGCACCTTTACCATGTATTGAAACATGAGGTTCGATTTCATCTATTCTGTAAACTTTGGCACCACACTCTGAAGCAATACTGAAGGTGTCATCTTCTGATTTACTGTCTATTACAATCAATTCATCAATGAAACTGTATTTTTCAATCAATTCTGAATGAATACAGGAAATTATCCTGCCAATTGTAGCAGCTTCATTAAGCGCTGGAATAACAACACTTATTCTGCTTTTTTTTCTTTGTTTAACCTCAAGCAAATTCTGTACAGAACCAAATCTGCTATGGTGAAAAGTTTTTACCATTAATTAACCTGTTCGAGAAAAGAAATAAACCGCTATAACCATATAATGAAAATCTGCCAGAAGCCATCAGTTTTACAGACACATGCCAGCATTTTTGCATCCTGTTTCTAAATGATAATATTACAAAATAAACCTGCAACCTTCAAGATTAATAAATTCCCGTAAAAGCATGGCTGATTTTGTCTTGTTTAATAAACTTTTTCCTGATCAGTTTTCTGTATAAAAAAGTTTAGCTTCAAACAGCTTTCAGTTCAATTCATTTCCATCCGCATTAATTGTACGTGTAAATGTCTGGTCTTTCCATTTAAATTTTCCCAATACTCCCGACAAAACAGCAGAGACTACAAGTGGAAGCTGAACAATTGAACCTGGAATTATATATTTGCGCAAATCCAGTCTGTTGAACAATCCTGATCCAGGCCACATCAATATAAACTCACCTGCGAGTTTGACAAAAAGCATTATCAGGAAAACTGAAAAATACCTGAAATCAAAGAAACCGAGTATTAATGATGCAAGAACCGACATGTAAAACAGAAATATACCAGAAAGGAAAACAACCTGCTCAGCAGTGTAATGAACTGTTTTTGACCCCCATCGTTTACGCTGTTCAAAAACGCCTTTAACAGTTTCGGTTGGTCTGGTAAGAACAGCACCACTGGGATCACAAAAATAACGAATCCTCCACTTTTTGCTTTTCCAGATTTTCTGGAGCAAAAGATCATCATCTCCGGAAACTACCTTGCCTCCCATGAATTCATAGCCGCCCTGCTCTAAAAACGCTTTTTTGCTGAATGCAAGATTGTTGGCGTTTGAATTGATTGGCATTCCCATACCGATACCGGCAGCTGAAATAATGCCGTGTGATAAAAAATCTACAGCCTGTAACCCATAAAAGAAACTGTTCATTCCTTCAGGATGCATATAAGTTGTAATTCCCTGAACAAACCCTGTATCTTCCGAAAAATACCTGTCAATTGTTTCCAGCCATGTCGAAGGGACAATACAATCTGCATCAGTAAATACTATCACCTCATTTTCTGAAGCATCAATACCTCTGCCAACAGCATACTTTTTGGGAGAAACACCTTCTGCAGTTTTTTTTATATTTACCAGCGATACATTGCCGTATTTTGAAACAAATCCCTTTACTATTTCAGCAGTTGAATCTGTCGACCTGTCGTTTACAACGATTATTTCATACCTGCCTTCTTCGATTGTCTGACCAAGTACGCTTTCAAGACACTTCGCGATTGTATTCTCTTCGTTTCTTGCAGCTATTACAACCGAAAAGCATCTGCCATTCTGAGTTTTCTGCGGTTCAAGTGACAACAGTCCCTTTAACAGAACAAAAATAGCTGTTATATAAAAAATTGCAAAAATCAGGAATAAAACAGTAAAATAATCAGGTAACAACATTATAACTCGTATCTTGATGCGACAGGAAATCTGCGTCCTGTACCAAAAGCTTTAGGAGTAATTTTCAATCCAATGGGAGCCTGCCTGCGTTTGTACTCATTTCGGGCAACAGCACTAATTATCCAGTCTACAGTTTCTCCATCAAAACCATCTTCTATTATCTTCTGTCTGGACCAGTTTCGTTCTATCAATCGCTCCAGAACAGCATCAAGCACAGGATACGGCGGAAGGGTGTCCTGATCTTTCTGATTGGACCGCAATTCAGCAGATGGAGCCTTTGTAATTATTTCTTCAGGTATGATTTCAATCTTACTGTTAATATAATCTGCAAGTTCGTAAACCATGACCTTTGGCAGGTCTGAGAGAACAGACAGCCCGCCATTCATATCACCATACAGTGTGCTGTATCCTACTGCCAGTTCGCTTTTATTTCCTGTTGCAAGCAACAGATGTCCAAACTTGTTACTGATTGCCATCAACAAAGTACCTCTTATACGTGCCTGCAGATTCTCTTCTGCAATACCTGGATCAGTATTCAGAAAATGCGGCTCCAGTGAATTTAAGAAAAGTGAGTAAATATCATCTATCGGAATAGTTGATATTTTAAAACCCAGATTTTTTGCCAGCTTTTCAGAATCCCTGAAACTTCCTTCAGATGAATACCTTGATGGCATTGTGATTCCCCAGACATTTTCGGGTCCAAGTGCCTGTACAGCAAGTGCAGAAGTAACTGCAGAATCAATTCCACCGGATAATCCTACAAGAGCTTTTTTAAAGCCACATTTTTGTGCATAGTCTTTTAAACCAAGAACCAGAGCATCATGAACCGATTCCATCCGGTTACAGCCGCAGTAATTGATAAGTGGTCCCGGATTTCTGGAATCCAGTTTTACAATTGATTCCCTGAATGAAGGCAACACAGTCCTGAGCCTGCCTTCACTGTCGAAATACATGCTGTTTCCGTCAAATATCAGTTCATCATTCCCGCCTGTCTGATTCAGAAACAAAACAGGAAGTTTGTGTTCAATCGCATGATAGCTCATCAGTGAATATCTTAATTTATCTTTTCCTATGTGAAATGGCGATGCAGAAATATTGATCAATAAAGTTGCTCCCTTATTGGCAAGTTCTGCAACAGGATTGCGCTCATATAAAGAGACCTGATTTATTTCATTTACATTCCATGCATCTTCACATATTGTAATTCCCAGGACTTCATCCTTGAAAGGAAACACATTTACCGATTCTGAAGCATCGAAGTACCTTGTTTCATCAAAAACATCGTATGCAGGAAGAAGAGACTTGTTCTGATGGAAAATAATTTCACCATTGCAGACAAGTAATGCAGAATTATGCAATCCCTTTCCATGTTTAGCAGTTTCGGCAAAACAGGTACCAATCAAAATTCCTGTATCAGGAACAGATCTGGAGTAATTGCAAATCTCCCCTATTACCTGCATGGTATTATCAAGAAACCATTTTCTTTCGAGTAGATCCTGCGGAGGATAGCCCTGAAGAAACAGCTCCGGAAAAACGAAAAGATCCGGAGCCTGATTCCTGTATGAATCGATTATATTGTAAATGCGTGATGCATTTTTCTTTAAATCCCCCACCAGGGGATTAAGCTGACAAAGAATTATTTCCATAGTTTTCTCAATTATTTCTTATGCCGGACAAAATAATAATATATCAGTTCTGATTTATCAGAAAGGATTGTCCTGTCATTTCAACCGGTTTTTCTATTCCAAGCAGCTCCAGTACAGTGGGAGCAATGTCGCACAGTTTACCATCATCACGCAGCTTAACATTTTCGATACCGACGATATTCAATGGTACAAGGTTTGTAGTATGTGCGGTCATAGTAGAACCATCATCCAGTTTTGTCTGTTCGGCATTTCCATGATCAGCGGTCAAAATACAGACGCCGCCTTTTGACAGAACAGCCTCAACAACATCGTGAACGCATGTATCAACAGTTTCCACAGCTTTTACAATCGCATCAAAGATTCCGGTATGTCCCACCATATCGCAGTTTGCAAAATTACAGATAATAACATCATATTTATCGCTGTTAACAGCTTCAACCAGTTTATCACGTACTTCAAATGCGCTCATCTGAGGTTTGAGGTCATAAGTGGCAACTTTTGGACTGTTAACCAGAATCCTGTCCTCATTTCTAAACGGATCATTTTTCAGACTGTTAAAAAAGAAAGTGACATGTGCATACTTTTCAGTTTCAGCACATCGGAGCTGCTTCAATCCATTTTTTGAAATCACCTCTCCCAGAATATTCTCATTTTTCATCTCCGGAAAGGCTTCGGTAAAATTGCCATTGTCGTAATAATGTGTCATGGCAACAAAACATGGAACCGTAAAAGGCGTTTTGAACTGATTGAAATCCGGTTCAACCATTGCTTTTGTCAATTGTCTTGTACGATCGAATCTGAAATTAAAGAATATGAATGCATCCTTTTCACCCATTCCTTTATAATCAATAATCCGCGGCTTTATGAATTCATCACTTTCTCCTGCATCATAAGCCTGCTTTATTGCCTCGTTCCAGTCTTGAACTTTTTCTCCTTTTGCTTCCATCACTGCCCGATATGCCAGTTCAGTTCTTTCCCATCTGTTATCTCTGTCCATGGCATAGTACCGGCCAATTACAGTTGCAACTCTGCCTATACCGGTTGTATTGATACCGTTTTGAAGAAGTTCCATGTGTTCAAGAGCAGATTTTGGAGGCGTATCCCTGCCATCAGTTATTGCATGTATCAGAACATTTGAAAAATCATGTTTCTTGCAAAGGTTCAGTAAAGCGATACAGTGGCGTGTAACTGCATGTACACCTTCTTCCTGAATCAATCCCATAAGATGAAGTGTTGTTCCATTTTGTCTGGCAAATTTTATGGCTTTAATAAAAGCTTCGTTATCAAAAAAGTCTCCATCATCAACTGCTTTGTCGATTTTTGTAAGGCTTTGATAAACGACCCTTCCTGCACCAATATTGAGATGTCCTACTTCACTGTTCCCCTGGTATCCTTTTGGAAGCCCGGCACTCAATCCGGATGTTTGCACTAATGTTACAGGATATTTTCTCTCGTATTCATCAGTAAAAGGTGTGTTGGCAACATGTATTGCATTGGAAGGTTCCTGTCTTCCCCTTCCCCAGCCATCTCTTATTATTAAACAAACCGGTCGTTTTTTCATTTTCGTATTCTCCTTAATTCAAGTTAAATTACTATTCTTGTCCTTAATCGATTTTATGTATAATTTTCTGCAATGATCTCCATAACAATATAAGAGAGCGTTTTTATAGCAGTAAGATACAAATCCAATTACATCAAGGATAACTGATCCGGGGATAAAGTCAATAACCTGCATGCCATGGAACAGCTTAACGGAAATTTTGCAGATTAACATGCAATTTTTACATCACAGACCTGTATCATCAATAAATAATTCGTTGTACATATTTTTTTATAAAACATTTATCCAATCCAGAAAATTCAATGAACGAAACTGTTTTCCTTGAGTTGTTCACACAACAGCTCGTGATATTAGTGTTTTTTCATGTCTACAGAAATTACTTTATACATATAAGGCAAAAAACATTTTTTTGGGTTTAATATACCAAAAAACACTTTCACCAGAAAGTTTTATATATGGCCCCCGAAGATTCCATTATCAGATCCACAGATGTCACATTGGGATCAGTTTCCCAAAAAAAATCTGACACACTACCCAAATTGCACCCCTGGACTTTCTTAATCTGTTCAAATTTCGGATTCGATTCATCGGGTCTGGAATTAATATCAGCTTCGAGCTGGTATGATTTCTGGGAAAATCACAAAATCAGGGTAAATGGAGCAGTTCGAAATCTGCCAGAAGGAGTATCTCCCTTCTATCTGGAATATGAAGTCAATTCATTCAAGGATTTCTCAAAACAAGCCCTTATATCAAAAATCCCAGTTCTTTGTACTTATTCCAAAGCACTCGAAATCCTTCGCGATCTGCAAAAGAACAAAATTTTGCCTCAAAATGCAAAAATTCAGATATCAGAACTTGATCTGCCGGCAGAAACAAAAAAAACTATTTTATCACTGTTTCAAAATGAGTCTGATATTGCTGAAAGCAAGTCCGAAAAAGTTGATTCCATACTCTCTATGGTTGATACAGGACAGGTGGATTCGAAAAACGACCTTTCATCAGTATTTCAGCAAATCCCGGATTCAACAGTTACGAACCAGAAAATTACAAAGATAATTGGAATTCTTGAAAATCAGGTATCATCAATTTCTGATACTGTCGTGAATGAAAATTTTTTCAGTTCAATACGGGATTCCTGGTATCAGTTGAAAGATTTTCTTAAAACAGCAGGTCGTAATGAAAATATTCAGGTATATGTTCTTTCGAAATCGTACAAAGAATCAGTTGATTATCTTTCAAGACCCGACAGCTTATGTACATTGGAGGGAACTGCTCCGGATTTCATTCTCTGGGATTATCCAATATCAATTAATACAGCTCAATTAAGTGATTTACAGGAAACAGCAAAAGTCGCAGACAAACATAAAAGCATACTGATCGGTTCATTTAACAGTGAAGATCCGTCAGTAAAAGAACTGCTGAATACTGATAATATAACACATCTGCTGCAGCAGTCTGAATACATACCCTTTACCCGACTAAGAAAAGATCTATTTACAAGAAATATTGTTCTTTGCCTTACATCTGCAGCACCTGTCAGTAATGATGAAACACATATATCAGGCCACTGGATCTTTGGAAAACTGTGGTTGAATTCTTTTGCAAACAAAGGGACTCCTTTTGAATTGACCGATTTTGAAATCACAGACTCCATTTCTCTTCCAGACATAACAGAACCGGTTGTAAAAGATGCCCAAAAAAACGGTATAACAATCATAGCTTTAAACACGACTGATTCAAATCCAAACGTCCTTTTCAGATATGAAGAGAATGAGGCATACGAAAGTCTGTTCTATAATCTTGCAATAAACCGTACTGCAAAACTTGCAGTTAACTGGATAAGTAAAAATTCCAAAAAATATCCTTTTGATGAAGCCATTACAGAATTGAAACAGTTTCTCTACGCCCAGTTGAAACCATATAGTATTTTATCGTCACAAGAAGCCGTTTCAGTCCAAAAAGAAAATGAATCAATTCTGGTGACAATAGACTCGGAATCAACAGTGTCCGGATTTCCATTTAAATTCAAGTTTACTGTCGATTTCAGGGTTTAATTAATTTATAATGTAAGATTCAAATGATCTTAATCAGTAATAAACTGCTCTTGAGATGTTTAGCAGAATACGTTTATTATTATTATCTTTACCAGACAAGATTTTTTAAAAACTTTATCTGCCGTTTTTTAAACAATTCGATTGTGGTTTTTGTCTGTACATGGTTTTATATTGCAATCAGATTCAAGAGTAATTCGTATTCAGATATTTATTAAATACCAGATACCAGAGGAAATATGAGCTTTTATTACCTGGAAGTTATTCGAGGAACAGAAACCGGAAGAAAGTTTTTTCTTCCTGATGGAGCGATCAGTATAGGAAGAGATACACAAAATACAATTGTGTTGTGTCTTGATAAAAGTGTATCCGGACATCATGCAATCATCTACAAATCTCCAGAAAGAATTCTGATCGAAGATCTTCAGAGTACCAATGGTACTTATATCAATGAAGAGAAAATTGCGGCACAAAAAGATCTTGTAACCGGTGATGAAGTTGGATTTGGGAAAACGGGACCACGATTAAAAATTATAGTATCGGATCATGAACTGGATACCAGTGCACCAGAAGTTTCTGGGGAGCAGGAAGATTTTGCTGTCAAGACTCTTCAGGAATCCGGTATCATGATGAAATCGGATGATTCAACATCAAAAGAAGATCAGAATACAATTTCCATGATGAAACAATCCACCAGTTTCTCTCCTGATTCTTTAAACCCTTCCATGACTTTTGAATACGAAAAAAAACTGATGCAGAAAAGTATCAACAGTGATGAGATGCAAAAATTGATGAAAGATGGCAAACGACTGGAGAAGATACTTAACAAAGGCAGTCTGGGTGATGATCAGACATCAATGCTCAGAACTGTTTATCATGCCAATAAATCAATGCAAAAAAAATGGTTTTATCTTCTTGCTGTAATTATTATAGTATCAATAACAATATCTGCTTATTTTGCTATAAGAAGTTTTCAGTATAAAGCATTGGTTGATAAAGCCCAGGCTTTGAGAAAAGATCTTCAGGCATATGAGAAAAAGATTGCGATGGCGAATAATAATCCCGATCAGAATAAAGATCAGCTTGAAAAAATGATAACCGAACTGGAAGAAAAACAGAAGTCTTTATCAGATCTGAAATCACATATTAATGAAGGTGATTTTGGAAAATTTTACTCTGACCCGCTTGAAAGGCGAATTGATGAAATTCTGATGCGGCTTGGGGAATCAGATTACCATATTCCCGAAGAAATGGTGCAGCGGGTACGATATCATATCGATATCTACTCGGGTCGGATGAAAAATGTCATAACCCGCTACCTGGAAAGAAAAGAAAAATATTTCCCGATGATTCATAAAGTATTCAGAGAAAAAAACCTGCCTCTTGAACTTTCTTATGTATCAATGCTTGAAAGCGGTTTCAATACAATGGCACTAAGTCACGCTGGTGCCAGGGGCCTCTGGCAATTTATGCCGCATACCGGAAGAAGATATGGTCTTAAAGTTAATGATAAAATTGACGAACGTACCGATCCGTTAAAATCAACTTACGCTGCAGCCGAGTATTTTAAAGACCTTATAAGTATCTTTGGCGGAAAAAGCTCTGTCATGTTGTGCATGGCTGCATATAATGCAGGTGAAGGCAGAGTGATAGGTGCATTACGAAAAATTGAAGATCCAATGCGTAACAGGGACTTCTGGTATATATACAGAATGGGATATCTGGCAGAAGAAACAAACGAATATATACCAAGAGTCATTGCACTTATGATTATCACCGAAAACCCTCATGAATATGGTTTCGGAAAAGGTCCATCCAATACTGATTCACAACTGGAATCAGAAAATGATTTTATTGAAGTAGACTTGACAATAGAATAGCGGTCAATCCCGAATCATTGAAAACGGAACCTGAAGAAACGGCAACTGCGGGGATTGAAAAATAAATATTTGCAAGAACTGGAAATTCTGGTATAAGAAGATCTCTGTTTAAACAGGATTTTTTGAACTCACTAATCTGGAATCCAAAAACATAAACTCAGAATTACATTGCAGACAAGTCATACAAGTTTTATCCAGACATATAAAAATTAATGGCAATTTCATCTTACACATTATTATCAGAAAACGAGTGGAACGAGAAGACAGATCTTCTTGATTCATTTGCACGGTCATGCTGTTTATGCCCCAGAAAATGTGGCGTAAACAGATTTAAAAATGAAACAGGATTCTGCAAAGCACCTGGCAGAATGATTATCTCAAGAATATTCCCTCATTTTGGAGAGGAACCACCGATATCAGGGGAAAATGGTTCCGGAACAGTATTTTTTTCTTATTGTACACTGGGGTGTTGTTTTTGTCAGAACTATCAAATCTCGCATGAATCACAGGGACAGTCATTCTCGATTTCTGAGTTAGCCCAAAAATTGCTCTGGCTCCAGTCTTGCGGCTGCCACAATATAAACCTTGTCACACCAACTCATTTTCTTCCGTGGATTATAAGGTCTCTTAAGGAAGCTTCATTATCAGGATTAAACATTCCTGTTGTTTACAATTGCGGGGGTTATGAAAATCCCGAAGTAATTGCAGTGCTTAATGGAATTGTAGATATTTACTTACCGGATATGAAATACGGCAAAGACCTGTCAGCATCAAAGTTTTCAAAATGCAACAACTATGTCCATTATAACAGGGAATCGATTCGTGAAATGTTTCGTCAAACAGGCCCTCTGAGAACCGACTGCAATGGAATCGGTAAACGCGGGATCTGTATCAGGCATCTTGTACTTCCAAATAATCAGTCTTACAGTTTGTATATACTAGAATATCTGAAATCCTGTTATGATGTATCAGACATCCACATAAGCCTGATGGCCCAGTATCGTCCGTTTTACAAAGCGGAACAGTTCGAAGAGATCAACAGACCTCTTGGGGTAAAGGAATATGAATTAATCAGGGATGCTTTTGCCAATGAGGGGTTTGATGGTTTTTATCAGGATATTTCCAGAATAGACAACTCATTTGTTATCAATTTTAACAATATATAGTAAGATTATCCTTTTTGAATATCACTTGCCGGGCGCAGTTTATGTTTTAAAAAATATTCTTGTCCGCCGAGCGCGCATACGCCCCCGCGGCAGTTCATTTCAGCTCTGTAACTTTCGGTTTGGGGGTGTGTGGAAACATATATGGACAGTAAAAATCATATGGTGCTTTTGCACACGGAGTGGCGGTTATGGACTCTTTTGTGAAAGAGAGCATGAGCAATATTGAAATATACGCGATCAAGAAAGAAAAGGGATATGAATTACGCCGCAGGCTTCTTGGAACAGTGGAATATGTTTTCAGGTTTGACAAAACTGTTTTAGATATTCTTGATAACATCAAAAACGGTGCTGGCGACCTTGATATGATAAGAGACCTGGACTCTCTTTATCTGTTGTGTAAAAACAATCAGGACCGTCTGATTCAGGCACATGTTGAACAATCCTTGATTGACCAGGCGTTGGAGTATTATACCGAGTTTTCTCCAATTTGTCCTTAATTCAAAATTCATTGCTCTTCCTTGACAGATTAATCGACCTTTTCGAATTCGTTTACAGAAAAGAAAGTGCTGAAATTTTTGTGTAAACCTCAAATTAGTCGGTGTATTGA
>JAAYEB010000346.1 GCA_012728995.1 Fibrobacter sp.
TGGTTATATATGTCGAGTCCGGCCATAAGGTCTTTGAATATAACGGGAAATGCTCCCCAAAGAAATCCCCAAAAACGCAAAGGAATAAAAAAAAGCGGGAACAGAAGATAGAACAGGTTTTCCAGACTGTTTCGGGTTAAAATGCTTCTTAGAAACTGTACCGGACTTCCTGATGCATAGCTGATAATCCCACCCAGTCCTTCATTACCACCAATATGTGAATAGTTCAGACTTATCAGTGTTGGCTCATTTCCCTGATTAAAAAAAGGAATTATTAAAAATATAGCTGCTAAAAAATAGCCTGTACCAAGAAGAGATGTAGTTATTCCGTTTTTTATGTCTTTATGCATAAAAATAAGTGAAATACCGTATCCGGCTACCGAGAGAGCTACATATTCCTTACAAGAGAGTGCTGCTATAATAAAAAGGTAATACCAGGTTTTTTTTTTAGACAGATAAAAGTAGTATGAAAAAAACAGAAAGGGAATGGAGAGTACATCCCCATGGAAATCGAAAAGTGTCATGAACTGTAGAGACGGGAAAAGAGAAAATATTGCTGCAATGGACAGAGCTTTTAACCTGTTTCCCGTAATGTATAATGCCAGTAAATAAACTGTGATTATGGCAACAGATATTAGCGCTGTTTGAAAAACAAGAAGAATTCTTGGATCTGCCTTAATGCGGTATATGCATGCCAAAAGCAGGTATACAGGTTCCAGATGTCCTGAAAGTCTGGACTTGTTTGTGAATGGGTATATAAGATTTGTAGATTCGAGAAGTCTGCCTTTTGAACTGTTCCAGATTGCCTGGTCCATATTTCCCAGATCCAACATTCGCGAATGGAAAGAGTTAAATTGTCCTGTAGATTTGAATGAAAAGAGAATAAAGTATGTTAAAACCATAATGAGCAGAAAAAGAACAGATGATTTTTTGGAGAGATCTTTACTTTTTGGAAAAAATGCTTTTAAGTGAGGGATGAGATAAGCCAGACACAGCATACAGCCAAGGAGAACTATTGCAATGAGCAAGGGAAAATAGAGAATGTTTAAATTCAATACTCGTTTTAAAACAAACATTGTAAAACAGAGTAATAAAAGCAGGAGTTTACATTTCATGTCTTATTGTATGGTATAATGGTTAATTTCTGTTTCTGTACGGTTTTTCCAGAATACTTCTGCTGTAATTTTTTCCGGCTCGTTTTGATTCAGGCTGATAACTAATTCACCAATAAGACCTGTACCCAGAAATTGTACACCCATAAGCATTAAGAGTACACCGAAAAGCAACATGGCAAAATGTCCGATAACACCGGTTATCAGCAATCCGTTCAAGACCAGAAAAAGATCTATCAAGAAGCCGAGCATGAAAAGAATGCCTCCAATCAGGCCGAAAAAATGAAGTGGAAACTCCTGAAAACGAATCAGGAAATAAACTGTTATCAGATCGAAAAAGCCTTTAGAAAGTCTGGAAAAACCATATTTGGAATTTCCGCTGAAACGGGGCGAATTATCAATCTTTATTTCCGTAACACTGAAGCCTCTGGCTTTGGCGATAAGCGGAATGAAACGATAAAGTCCTCCGTGAAGTCGCAGATTTTTCATACAATCTCTTGTCATTGCCCGCATCGGACAGTTCATATCATGAAATTCGGTTCCCATGATCAAGGATGTCAGAAAATTGAAAAATTTTGAAGCAATAGTTTTGGAAAATATACCTTTACCGTTGTATTTCCATCCCTTTACCAGATCGTATCCTTCCTCCAGTTTTTTTATTAGTTTGGGAATATCTTCAGGGTTATCCTGGAGGTCACCATCCATTGTGATGATTATTTTACCTGATGAATATTTGAATCCTGCATTATAGGCGGCAGTTTTGCCGCTGTTAACTGCGAGCTTTATTACCCTGAGATTGGGAAACCATCCTGATGCTGTTTTAAGACTGTCTAAAGTAAAATCTGTGCTGCCGTCATCAATAAATATTACTTCGTAACTTCCAAGTTTTCTGGTAACAGGTAAAATTTTTGTAAGAAGCGGCTTTATGTTGTCCTGTTCATTGTATACAGGAATTATAACAGAAATATAAGGCGATGGTTTCACAAAAAATCCGAGAGCTTTATATGTAATCCAAAATGAAATTTATTTCGACAAATTATAACGATAACTGTATTATACAACTATAGATTTTCGTTTGCAAGCAGCTTAACAGCTTCGTTCTTTCGGGTTATTGAATAAATAAAGTGAGTTTTTTGATTAGTATGCGAAAAAATAGAAAAGAAGGTGTTTGCTATTTTGGTACGTACAGGGATTACTATTGTCGTAATAAAATAAATATCAGATTGCTGAAAAAGGCTGGGGTTAAGGTTTATACCTGCCATATTCCATTTATGGCAAAAAAACATGGGACTGAAAAACCATTCAGAATTTTGGGAATAATTCAAAATTTTATCAAACTTTTATTTATTTACGTTATATTGAGTATCAAATATCTGTTTTTTACACCTGCTCACGAACTGGTATTTGTAGGCTATATAGGTCATCAGGATGTATTTCTTGCAAAAATACTGACTTTTTTAACAGGACGCAGGCTGGTATTTGATCTTTTTGTTTCATTATATGATACATTGGTGCTTGATAGGGGACTGGTTTCACTTGATTCACCAGTTGCAAAAATGATTTATCTCGCAGACAAAATTTCAATTACTCTTGCCGATACAGTTCTAATTGATACTGAGGAACATCGCGATTATCTGAAAAAAACATTTAATATTAAAAACAGAAAAATTGAAGTTGTTCCTTTAGGTATTGAAGAGGAGATATTTTCGTATAAACTCTGCAAAAAACAGACTCAAAAAAAGTTTTTTACATTGGTTCAATACAGTTACTTCGCCCCTCTTCACGGAACGGAGTATGTAATTTCTGCTGCAAAGTTGTTAAATGATTATCCGGATATAAAATTTCATCTTATAGGTGATGGCCAGTTGAAAAAACGAGTAATGCAAATGATTAAAGAAAACGGGTTAAAGAACATAAGAATAAGTGGAATCGTAACCCCGCAAATTTTAGCACAGTATATTATGGAGGCAGATATATGTTTGGGAATATTCGGGAAAAGCGAAAAAGTTTCCAGAGTTATCCCAAACAAGGTACTCCACGGGCTTGCAATGAAAAGATGCGTAATCACATCTTTTTCTTCTGCACTGGAAAGATATTATCAACACGGAAAACATCTATTCTTGTGTCAGCGTGCTGATCCGGAAAGCTTGAAAGACGCGATTTTAACACTGAAGCAAAAATCGGATCTGAGATCAAGTCTTGTTGAAAATGGATACAGCAGATTTTTACACTGCCATAATGAGGCTGTAGTAAGTAGAAGGTTATATAATTCTTTGAATCTATATCTTAAGTGATAACTATTTCCGTATTGTTGCAGCTGTCGTAATCGTAAACAAAAGGGTGTTTTTGTTTAATGCCTGGTATTCTTGTTGTATTTTCAGTTTCTTCCTTTTATATTTACATGTAAGTTCTTTTTCCCGATTCTATGTGCTCTCTGCGTTAATTTTTTCCAGAAATGGGAAAGGTGCGTTTGCGATAGGATTATTTGACGAGCGCATTGCATTGACTATTCCACAGGAAACCAGTACTGGCGGAGTTCCTGCGTATCGTATTGTTGATGTCTTAAATACCGAAAGAACAGATCATAATTATTACGGACTTAACTGGCTCAGCAATAATTTTGTTTTAAAAATGGTGTTTCAAATGCAGTAAAACTTCCTATTGATGCACATTCATTAGTGGCAGCAACTGCTACACGCGGACTTCTGGTTCTTGATAATCCACATCAACCTCAGATGAGCGCTCCGGCGGGTTATGTTTCTGTAAAGGCAGGCGCAGAGGTTTATAAAGCAATGGGAACAGAAGAAAACATCAGTTATCATTCGGATGTTTCAAATACTCTGCACTGTTCATATAAAAATGAATATACAGAACTTCTGATAAGTAGTATTAATAAGTTTCTGAAACATGAAAGTGAAGAAA
>JAAYEB010000347.1 GCA_012728995.1 Fibrobacter sp.
CGCCACCCCCCCCAGGAGAATTGCCACGGCGCTTTGTGACGAGAAGGCGTTCCAGGAGAAAAATGCTTGAACAATTAAGACTAAATGAATGAATCTCAAAGACTTACACGATATTGAAAAACTCGAAAAAGATTTATGGGAAGCAGCAAACCAGCTTCGCGCAAATTCAAAATTAACATCAAGTGACTATAGAGCAGATGAAAAATGCCCGCGACATTCTCCTTCCAAAACTGATGTCCGGAGAAATCTCCGTTTGATAAAGGCTTAAAAATTATGAATACTCCAAACAACAATTCCCAGCTCCTTATCTACCAATCTCCTTCGGGAGAGGTTAAAATAGATGTCCGACTGGATAATGAAACGGTATGGCTAACACAAAAGCTGATGGCAGAGTTATTTCAGACTTCGGTACCTAATATAAATATGCATCTTAAAAGCATTTATGAGGATGGTGAACTTACGGAGTCGGCAACTATTAAGGATTTCTTAATAGTTCAAAAAGAGGGTGACCGGGATATTAGTCGAAAGCAGAAATTTTATAATCTCGATGCGATTATTTCCGTAGGATACAGGATTAAATCACAGGTTGCGACACAATTTCGTATCTGGGCAACGCAACGCCTCAAAGAATACATAATAAAAGGGTTTGTTCTCAATTCTGAACGGTTCAAAACCGGTAACTCAATGAACTATTTCGATGAGTTGCAGGAAAAAATCCGGGAAATACGCCTCTCTGAACGCTTTTTCTACCAGAAAATTAAAGACATCTATACAACCAGTATCGATTATAACCCCAATGACGAAAAAACAATTACTTTCTTTAAAATCGTTCAGAACAAACTGCTCTGGGCTATCAGCAAAAAAACCGCTGCGGAACTGGTGTACCACCGGGTGGACGCAGCTCTTCCTCTTTTAGGTATGCAGTCGTATGATAAAAAGGCAGATATCGCAATCCGGAAAACTGATATCTGCATTGCCAAAAATTACCTCGATGAGAACGAAATGAAGCTCCTGGGATTGATAGTTGAACAATATCTTGCCTTTGCAGAAGCTATGGCTCAGCAGCGAAAACCCATGTATATGAAAGACTGGATTGCACGTCTCGATGCGATAATCAGTCTTAATGGAAGAGAACTTCTTGAACATGCGGGTGCGATAAGCCATAACATGGCGGTTGAAAAAGCAGCACTTGAATTTAATAAATACAAAGATTCGCAAAAGCTGCTGGAACGTGAACAAAGCCTCAAAGAATTGGAATCCGATATCAAGGCACTAAAAAAGAATCTGACCAATGTTACAGTCAGCTCAAATCAGCAAACAAAAAATGCAAAACCGAAGAGAAAATCAAAGAAATGATCACCGGAATAAATAGCGAAGACCGTCTCGTCCCAAAAACCATCGCCGATTATCTCAAAGTAACGTGCAGTTTATATATTTTTTATTTCTGTGATAATTTTTTAGCTTTTTTCACAGGAGTTTTTATGACTGCATTACGTCAGAATTTCAATCTGATTTAGAATTTA
>JAAYEB010000044.1 GCA_012728995.1 Fibrobacter sp.
AACAGGCCCAACGTCTTCTTGAAGCATACCGGAGGGGGACGGCGCGGGGGCGTGATATATTTGATATGATTCTCATGGCTCGTTTTTTCGCTCTCATAGACCTTGTTGGACATAAACATTCAGTAGCTTTGTCAAACATAAAGTTTTATTATAATCCTGTTACCGGACTGCTGGAACCGATAGGTTATGATTGCGGGAGTTTTCATGATATTTATGATTCTTGTGCTTACTGGTGCCCAAAGGGACCATTGGGCATGTTTCAGCAATTCTCTTCTGGCAAAAGCATCTCTGATGATGTTTTTGAAAAAAACTGGACAAATGGTTTGTTTTCAGATCGGGAATTTTATGAAATTTATATAAGGGAAATTGGAAAAGTAAGTAGTATCAATTTTTTGTCAGAATTATTTAGTGAATTGGACTCAGCATACAACAGAAATATCACTATTATCCAGTCGCAGTTTCCAGACTATAAATGCAATATCGAAGAAATTGTAAGCCAAAATGGTCGCCATCTGAGAGAACTGCTGAATCCATTGAAATGTATTGGAGCCTGGCTAAATGTGGTGGATACTGCAAAAAGGCATATTTATCTTGACCTGGTGAATTTTCATCCGCTTCCGGTATCTATTTGTGGCCTTGTAATTGGAGAAAACATGTTAGAGTGTATTTCTGATTCGGTTCTTGGTCCTCAGGTAAGTTCACACCGTCCGGCTGAACCTGTTCGGGTTTGTTTTAAGATTTCAACGGATTTGTGCATTACTGATTCACTCGTTTCAGAAATGAATTTGGTGTCCCATGTGTTTGGTACAGAGGACGTGTGTTTTGAAAAGGTAAATAGCTGGAGATATAGTGATGGAAAAGATATTGCCATTCCGTTGCCGGTTTCTTTATCTGACTCAATACCGGAGTTTGTGGTTGTTGATGAAGATAGCAGGGAGATACGAATCCTTCCGGGAGTACACAAATTAAAAAAAACACTGGAGATTCCCCGAGGTTATGTCGTACATTGTGGGACCGGCACATCAATTAACATGGTAGATTCCGCCGGTATTGTTTCATTTTCTCCCTTGAACTTTGTAGCAACTAAAACTTATGGAATAAAGATCTCTTCAAGTGATTCAACAGGTACAGGAGTAGTAGTCATTAATGCAAATGGAAAGACCAGTTTTGAAGGAGTATCATTCAGTGGTTTAACTTCTTATAATGGTCCATCCCGTTTTTTAACCGGTGCGGTATCTGTATATAATTCCGACGTGCTTTTTGACCAGTGTGAATTTGTAAATATAAGCTCCGAAGATGCACTCAATATTGTGAATTCAGATTTTTCTCTGACGAGGTCAGTATTCCGTAAAAGCATATCAGACGCACTGGATGTTGATTTTGGTACCGGAGTAGTTTCACAATGCAGTTTTTTAGGGATTGGTGGAGATGGACTTGATTTTAGCGGGAGCAGAATATCTGTTGACAAAGTTACTGTTCTTAAGGCCGGAGATAAGGGCATCAGTGTCGGAGAAAAGAGCAATGTGAAAATTAAAAATACTTCTGTATGTTCGACATCCATTGGCGTTGCAAGTAAAGATTTATCTAATGTTAAAATTTTCGACATATATATCGCAGAAACTGATACCGGGTTTGCTGCGTATCAGAAAAAATCTGAGTACGGTGGTGGGAACATAACTGCCGGATCTGTTGAAATGAAAAATGTAAATTTGAAAAGCTATCATGACGGGCAATCGGTTATAATTGAAAGGTGAAATGAAGTGTGATCAGAGCTGTTTTATTCGGATTTTATCTTTGTTTATGCTGGATTGATTTGACGTTTGCATTAGACTCGGTCACCTGTTTTTTTGATACTCCTGAAAAAATGTATCTTTCTATTGAAGAACAGGGATTTGTTGTTTTAGGTCATCTTTACCCGGTTATTGATGATTCAAGGCGTGTAAATGCCTTGTTTCAGTCCATAAACAACGACAACCCATCATGTGTTTTTGTGCTGGGTGACTGCGGAGCATGGGATAGTTTAGTAGCAAAGAAGATAAGAAACAGTTTGACTATGCCTGTGTTTTTTGCTCCGGGTAACCAGGATCTGGATGGTGAACGAAAGAAAAAATACGAACGAGCTATTGGATACTTGAATTGCTGTGTATTAACCAAAAAAACCGCTTTTTACATAGCAAATACGTCTGTATCCGGTGAGAAGTTTTGCACACTGTTTAATAACACTCTTCAAGAAATACAACCTGATCTTGACATTGTCTTGTTGGGCCATCATCGGATCTGGGATGATCTGTTATTAAGTTCAGAACCGTACATGCATGACAAGAGCTATTTGTTCAAGGATGTTTATTATTGTCTGAGAAATAGAGTAAAAGTTATTTTTTCCGGCAATTCCAACAGTCAATATTTTGATTATTTACCCACAAATACAAATACTGTATTCTGGTCTGATGTGGTGGGTGGTATCAAATGTTATTCTTGTGGTATGGGGTTTGGAGATCCCCGGACTACTTATGTATATGTGAAGTCAACAGGAAAAGAGTATGCCGTATTTCCGAGGAGTGTTGTATTTGGACCCGATACAATAATCACCATCAATCCTGAATCAAAGGGTTTGAAAGAAGTCATACAGACAAAAATGGTTTTTAAAGTTTTAAGGTCCAAACAATTTTGGGCCGGTATAATCACAGGTGTTTGTGTCTGTCTATGTTTTGGGATACTGTTTCTTTACGGTTTCAGAAAATGGTGATTTTAATGGAAAATGTTACAGAATATCGTTATGAAAGAAAGTACCTGGTTAAAGTTTATTCTGTTCAGGAGGTGTGTTCTCTTCTTAAATTGCATCCTGCAGTTTATCTGACAGCATATCCACCCAGATATGTCAATAGTGTTTATTTCGATACCCCTGGTTTTAGAAATTACAATGCCCATGTAAATGGAGAGTTCAAAAGAACAAAAATTCGAATACGGTGGTATGGTGAACACAGTGGTCTTGTTCAAAATCCGGTTCTTGAACAGAAAGAAAAGACAGGTAATGCTGGAATAAAGCGCAGTTATCCCCTTCTTCCTTTGATGGTTGATAATGGCAGGGCTGATTGGTCCAGTTATCTGGAAAAGAATCAATATTTAAATAATGCAGCCTTTAAAGACAGCCTGTTTTTTCCTGTGATATTTATACGTTATTTCCGGTATTATTACATATCTTCAGATTTACAGTGCAGACTAACAATTGATACGGATGTCTGTTATAGAAATGTTTCCGGATCTGCAGTTTTCAAATCTTTTACAGACCGGTGCCAAAATGTCGCAGTAGTTGAGTTAAAATATAGTGTTGCAAATGATGCCGTAAAATATGAACCTGGAACACTATTTGGTACACGTACAGTTGGATACTCAAAATATCTCAATGGAGTTGTAAAATTTTTATCAAGTTAATAAACAAGTTCATGGTGATCTTGCTTATAATGTTCTTGTGTTGTCATAAAAATAATAGTCAGGATAGTACATGTTTGCAGAAAAGTTAATTGCAAAAATATCGAATGATATTTGTTAAACTATTTCCGGAATGCCCCTGAAATTCGATTCAAAAATTTATTAATTTTTAATTTCTGACCGGCAATGCCAAGACCGTATCCGAACTTGTCAACAGTACCTCTTTCGATATGGTACACATATTTAACTACAGGAAAATCAATCAGATCAAAACCCATATTTCTGGCCTGGATTTCATTATTCAGGCATGGTGCTCCATGTTTTTCAAATGGAGGCAACTTTGTGTAAAAGTTTTTCCGTACCAGTGCAAAATGAGGATGGATATAGTTGATTACCGGGTCCGTGCGGCTATCAGCAAAAAAACCATTTTTGTCAAGTTTATGCATTTCACCAACCATATAAGTGTTATCCGAAATTTCTGAAAACATGGTCTCAATAACACCTGGCCTGTATACTATACAGTCCGAATCGCATATCAGAACCCATTCGTTATGGCATTTGAGAATACCGGCGTTCATTCCAGGGCCATGATGAACATGCTTGTCCATTGGCAAAATGGATACTTTGTCTACTGTGTCAGCAAGTTGTAGCAATTTATCCAGAGAGCCGTCAGATGAGTTGTTCTCTACAACGACCAGATCCATATCCGGATAATGGCTCTTAAGTGACCAGACAGCCATCTGTGTTAATTCAAATGTCCGAAAGTGTACAATTACAGCCGATACCGGTAAACAGTTTTTTCTTGTGTTCATAAAAAACAATGTTGTATGTCAAATGTTATTACAATCATTTCTGTCCCAAAATAATATTCGAATCAGGCAGGAGTATCATATTCTACGGGTTTAAGTAGACTGAGTCTTGTAAGTGTATACTGTTTTAAATAACTGATAATTTTAAAAACAGAAATTGGCCTATTTATTCTGGTTCCAGCATTTTGCCCAATCATCAGGCTGGATAGCCTGTAGGCTGATTTTATTTATGACAGCTATTGTATAAAAAATGTACAATTTATCCTGAATATGCAACTTATTTTTCAGGAGATCCCCACATCGGATCATGTCCATATAGTTTAAACCATAAATCTTCATATGGCGCATGAGCTTCAACATCCTTACGCTTAAATGAAAACCTGTAATGTGAGCAATAATCCATAATTGTTTTATAAGCATCTATTATGACTGTTGAGTTTTGCCTGCATTTTTCGGGAGGCAGCTTGCATTTGTCTGGATGCCAGAGAAGAATTTTTTTGTGAAAACTGTTTTTTATCTCTTCCATTGTTGCATTTTCACCAATATCAAGAACCTCTCTTGCTTTGGTTATTTGATCAAAAAAGCTTTCAGGAAATTCATTTTGTTCTTTAGCCATAAAATCTGCTTTCGTAATTATCAAAAATAATATAGTAATGATCAGGTGCGTGTGTGCAAATATTCTGCCTCAATTTTAAATCCTGCTGGATCATGTACTATTCAGATCAACAGTAAGTGCGTAAAATTAGGTGAATCAGGTTTAATGAATCAGATATCCAGCTGTTTTTTGTTTGTATGCAAATCCAGAAGCATTGCAAAATGGCAATGAAACATTGCCATTGTTGCATTGAAGCAAACGAAGGAAGAAAGATTATAGCTGATAAAGCTGCTCTAATTTGATAAAAACAGGCTTTTTTTTTCAGGCATGGTATTAGCATATAAGCACAACTGGAATAATCTGGTTTTAGAAATGCAATAAAATCAAAGAATTGTATTAAATTATTCAAGGAGGTTTTTATGCCAGGTGGAAATGGAACAGGACCAATGGGTACGGGCCCTATGACAGGAAGGGGCATGGGGTATTGTGCAGGGTATTCAAGGCCAGGGTTTGTGAATCCCGGTTTCGGCCGTGGAACTGGTTGGGGACGCGGTCGGGGACGAGGATTTGGAATGGGATGGAGGAACAGATGGGCTGATCCCTTTTATTCTGCTCCTGTATATCCAGCTCAGCCATATATGCAGCCTGCCACTGCACAGAATGAGGCTGATGCATTAAAGGATCAGGCGAAATATTTTAGTGAAGCACTCGAAAGTATTAATAAACGTATTAGTGAACTTGGAAAAGGGGACAATTGACCTGAAGTGGAGCTGTACATGAATCAAATGCATGTGCAGTTCCATTTTAATTTATAACAAAAAATTATGAAAACTTTTTATGATTGCTTGCCATGTTTTGTTAAACAGGCTTTAGGGACATTAAGACGGTCTGAAGCTTCCGATTCTCAGACAGAATCGGTTATGCGTCAGGTATTTAAACAGATGGAGTCGATTGATTTCAGTTTGCCGCCACCGGTTACTGCAAAAAATATTTACAGATTAATAAGAAATACTGTAACTGGTGAAGATCTGTATGTAAAAGACAAACAGCGATTCAACAGATTCGCTCTTGATATTTTACCGCAATTGCAAAAAAAAGTTAAAAGCGGACCTGGTTGTTTTGAAGAAAAGATAAAACTGGCAATTGCTGCAAATATTATCGATTTTGGAAAAAATGACGAGCTGTGTGAAAGCGATGTTTTGTCATGTTTTAATAAGGCATTGGAACAATCTGTTGATTCTTCAGTAGTAAAAGAGTTGGAAAAGGCGATAGATTCAGCAGACAGGATATTGTTTTTGTGCGACAATGCGGGGGAGATTGTTTTTGATGGTTACCTTTTGGATAATATCCCAAAACATAAAATTACATGTGCGGTACGGGGGTTTCCTGTAATTAATGATGCTACAATGGAAGATGCGATTGATGTTGGATTGGCAGATGAATTCAGGGTAATTTCCAACGGAGCAGATATACCGGGTACTGTACTTGATGAATGTTCAGAAGAGTTCAGAAAAGAATTTCATGATGCAGATATTATAATCGCCAAGGGTCAGGGAAATTTTGAAACACTGAGTGATATTAAAGATAAAAAAACATTCTTTCTTCTTCAGGTAAAATGTCCAGTTATTGCAAGGGATATTGGTTTTCCGGTTGGATCATTTGTAATAAAACAAAATGTTTTAGAAAAAGTTTATGATGTTAAAGAAACTTAAATAAGAAAATGGAGGTAAATATGGGAAATGGACGAATGGGTGGCAGTGGAGCCGGACCTGGCGGTGATTGTGTTTGTCCTGCTTGTGGACACAGGGAGCCGCATCAGCAGGGACAACCATGTAATCAGAAAAAATGTCCGAAATGTGGACAGGTAATGACTCGCGGATGATTGTTATATGCAAATAACTGTATTGAAGTCAAAAATTCATCGTGCAACAATTACCGGGTCCAATCTTCAATATGAGGGCAGTATAACGATCGATAATTGTTTGCTCAATTCTGCAAATATAATTCCTTATGAGCAGGTACATGTAGTTAATGTAACAAATGGTTCACGATTGATAACTTATGCCATATCTTCTGAAGCTAATAGTGGTGATATAATTCTTAATGGTGCTGCTGCAAGGCTTGGTTCCATTGGAGATATCATTATTATAATTGCTTATTGTAGTATTGATGAAGATGAATCGCAAAGACATGTTCCGAAAGTTGTTTGCGTGGATTCCAAAAACCGTCTTTTGAAGGGTAATAGTAATGGATAATTCTCAAGAGATCGATAAACTTTTTACAAATGACTTTCCGGAAAAACCTTTGTCACTCTGTTTTTTAGGTGATGAAGTCTTAAGAAAAAAATGTGATCCGGTTGCAGATTTTTCAGATAAATTTAATAAATTCATGAATAATATGCATAAGGCAATGAAAAAGTTTGGTGGAATCGGGCTGGCTGCTCCTCAAATCGGAGTTTCTTTGCGGGCAATTGTGGTGGAAATCAATAAACGGGTAATTCTTCTGGCGAATCCTGAGATTATTAATTGCTCAGATGGCATCATTTGCGAAGAAGAAGGATGCCTGAGTATTCCCGGACAGGTCTTCAGTGTTGAACGTACAGGGTTTATTGAAATCAAGGCAAGAACGGTTACTGGAGGAAGAATACATTTTGAGGCAGACGGGTTATTTGCCAGAGCATTACAACATGAGATAGATCATCTTGATGGTGTACTTATTTGTGATAAGGAATGGTAAAAAAATAAGGGGTGTAAAAATGCCAACTTACGAATATGTTTGTAACGATTGTGGCGAAAGGTTTGAAAAATATCAAAAAATGACTGACGAGCCTTTATCCAGCTGTCCATCATGCGGAGGAACTGTAAAGCGCCTTATAGGAAAGGGAGCAGGCATGATCCTCAGAGGCAGTGGATTTCATGCAAATGATTATCCGTCATTCTCTACGTCAAATCCAACCCGGTGCGGAAGAGAGAAACCGTGTTGTGGCAGAGATACATTTTGTGGAAGTCCCGGGTGCAAAGAATAAATCTTCAAATCACAAATCAAACTACATATTGATACAAATCCGATAACTTCATGACAGAAATATTTTAATAATTAGAAATACAATCCTGTTAATTCCTGTTCTTAAATTTGAAAGGAATAAAATGATAAAAGAATCAGATCTTCAATGGATAAGAAAATGGTTTGAATTATATACACAGGAATATTGTATTGGCAAGGAAAAATTTGATTCATGTATCTGTTTAAAAGTTGTACATACAAAAAGAGTTGTCGAAGAGATTCTGGGTATTTGTAATTCACTCAATTTAAAAAGAGAAGAGTGTTATCTGGCAGAAATAATTGCTATACTGCATGATGTTGGTCGATTTGTTCAGTATGCAAGATATCATTCATTCTCGGATGCAAATACCGAAAATCATGCTGATCTGGGGATTGAAGTAATAAGACCTGAATTGAGCGATTATTTTCCTAAAAAGTAAACCCTTTGCGGCTGGGAATACTTATTTTATAAGGGTAAACAAAAAACAACTTATAAAATCAACTCCTAACCGAAAGGGTTATAATTTGAATAT
>JAAYEB010000348.1 GCA_012728995.1 Fibrobacter sp.
TTTCGCCATCTCTGGCGTGCCCGTTTTTCCTTAAGGTTAACAGAGGCAATAGAATCCTTATATGCCTGTGAATGTTCGAGTATAAAACTGTGTTTACCAATATTACCGGTAGAGAGATATATTTCCTCATTAATCGGTTCATAGCCGGGTAAATTCAATTTGATTTTGTGTTTTCCCGGTTTTGTATAGTTATTTTGATAAGGCACCATTCCATAATCTTCATCATCAATAAAAAGCTGAGCTTCAGACGGACTCGAGTTTATTTCCACACCGGCACAATCTATACTGCAATCGAAAACAATCCGTCTCTCCTCATTCGGTTTAAAAATGAAACTGGAAGAAAATACAACTGAATCGTTTTTATGGATCTGGATTTTTTTTTCTCCAACAGAAACTGTATACCATCCACCAATATCATGATTAATGATTTTTCCATCTGCTTTAACAACAGCATCAGATGGACAATTGATTATTATGAAACGGGTAACACCTGTTGTATCTTGAGCACAGGTAAACATCACAAAATACACAACAAAAATTATCCAGTAATACAGGCATTTTTTTTCTGATTGCAATATTTTCGACATTGATATTTTAGGTTTATATCTCATTTTGGATCCGGTATTGGTTGTATACAGATTTATCACCTATTACTCATATTTGGACCTGTGATATACATTCCAGGAGAAACTTTCAATTCATCTCTTTGCGGAATATATTTGTTACTGATAACAGTTCTTCCCATTATATCAAAAACTGATTGTTTTGTATTTATATTATTGAACTTACGACAATCGATTTTTCTTCCGAATGAGATAATGACATCAGGCAAGACTTGATTTTTTTCATGCGTGTTTTCTTTAACGGCATATCTTGATATTGATCTTGTAGAGAATTTTTTTACCAGGCTGACATTATCAATGAAAAGAGCTGAAGCAGACAATCCACAATTAAATTCAATTCTGGCAAAACCGGCATTCTCCTTTACGGTAAATTCGACAGAGTGTTCTATGGGTTCATTTGTAAGCGATATCATATTGCTGGAGTCTTCCAGGAAACTTTCATGCGGTGATTCACTTCTGTTAACTTCAACAGACATAGAATCATTTACTTCTGAATATACTGTGCAGGATAGTATATAAGTAACATTTTCCTGTAGCAGAAGATTATCCTGAATGAATTGAATATGCCATGGTTGGGATCCTGATGATTCAACCTGGATTTTGCTTACACCATCTATAACAGACAGGGATGCACTGCCATCATAAACGTCAAATTTCCACCCGATATTTTCATTGGTAAACGTTCCATTGTATACCAACTCGGTTTGTGGTGCAATCTCGAAAAGACCGCTGATATCAGAAATTTCCTGCTCAACATTTTCAGCAGAAATTCGCAAAAGGCACCACGGCGAATATATACCTGAGGGCAGCCATTTGTAAGAACCCGAATCCGGGATTCCAGAATCTAAAGTTTCCCAATTCAAGCCATTGTTTTTTGAAAATTCAATTTTAACAGGTGTTTCGTTTCCAAGGCTTGACCATGTGATATCAATCTCTGAACCCTCATGTATACATATACCTTCTTCAGGTGTTTTCAATTCCAGAACTGGTTTATCTGTTTCGATTATTTTAACTTCCGAAAGGAGTATGTCACCGGTTTGAGTACCGCAGTTAAATTCTATTCTTGCGTTGGAATCTGAAGGGTATTTCATGATAAAAACATACTCAAACTTTTGAGGATAATTTGTCAGGGAAACGGTATCACGTTTTGAATAAGGCTGGTAATCATTGCCATCCCGGCTTATCGAAGTCTCAATTGTTCTGGGGTTGTTTGATGAGGCTATGAATGAAAACTGGTAAATTTTACCGGAATCTATTTCTATGTTGTTTTGCGTAAACTGAATAGACCATGTTTGTGGTCCCGGATTTTCAATGGTTATTGTATAACCCTGGTCGGAAAGAGAACCATAGGAAACTGCACCATCATAATTACCCAAATACCAGGCAGATGTATCACTGATATCTTTAATAATACTGGGTTGTCCCAAAGAGTATAAAGCTAAAGAAAATATGAGTAGTATGGTTTGAACAGTGCATTTCATGCACGCTCCTTCGGGTCCTGGTCCAAATTTATACGTTTAACAATAACAAAAATAACAATAATAAAACATAAATAAAATAATTATGTTATATGACTACTTAAATGACCAGTAGAATTTTCTCTGAATGTATTGAGGGGTAATAAAAAACATGTCAGAAAAGGTATTCTGACTTAAACATCCTGGACGGGAGGTATTGAGAAATTCAAAAAGGTCTCTGTAAAGATAGATTATGTTGAATAGAAAATCAATTCCAATTCATTCCTCAACCAGAAATATTATCCTGAGTTTTAAGTTGTGTAAAATATATAGATTTCGTGTTTAAATTAAATTTATATTCAACAATATCAGTAATTTATCGAAGGATATCCGAAAAACAAATGGTTGTTGACGTTCATTGGATATGGTGGATTTCCTGGATTCTTGCATTCTTCACTGTACCAAGCGTGCTTTTTCAGAAAGCCGGAAGACCATCATCAGCATTTAGCTGGATTCTTATGTTGTTTATGTTCCCACCGCTTGCCCTGATATTCTGGTGGACTTTCGGACGAACACATCTGAAATTCAGACGTGAAAGGAGAAAACTTTCTGAAAATCATTTCGAGAAGAAACTTTTACAGTATAATCTTTCTGCTGTTAAATCGGTTCAGGCTGACAGTGCATTATTTAATCTTGCGAATATTCACGATGAACTGAAAAACAGAGTATTTCAACCTACTTCGGGTAATGAAGTCACTCTTTTCCCTGATACCGAAAAAACCTATACAGCATGGTTCAATTCAATAAAAAAAGCCAAACATCACATCCATCTTCTTTTCTATGAATGGGAAAATGACCATATGGGGCTGAAGCTGCGTGATGCACTTGTTGCTTCTGCTTTACGTGGTGTAAAAATAAGAATTCTTGTTGATGCGATCGGAACGAAGATATCGATGCGTTTCTTTGAACCATTGAAGAAGGCAGGTGCAAAAGTTGAAAAGTTTTTACCGATCAGTCTGATCTCAAGACCTGCCACAATCAATTTCAGAAATCATCGGAAATTAATTGTTATTGATGGGAATGAAGCATTTATCGGTGGAATGAATGTAGGTGACAAATACCAGAAATGGCTGGATCTGGGAATCTGTCTCAAGGGACCCGGAGTTGATCAGGTACAAGAGATATTCTGTGATGACTGGTTTTTTGCTGTGGGTGAAGACCTTCCGTATTCTGATTATTTCAGAGCACATTCGGTTTATAGCAAAAATAGCAACAACATCAATTCCTGTTCAGGATGTTTTTGTGCAACTATCGCCGGCGGACCACATCAGAAATTTAATGTCATAAAAGAAGCTACAGTTATGGCTCTAAACTCGGCAAAAGAAAGAATATGGATTATGACACCATATTTTATTCCCGATACCCTGCTTATAACCATATTAAGAATTGCATGGTATAATGGAGTAGATATTCGGGTAATCGTACCAGCAAAAAACAACAAATATTTCGTAAAACGAGCATCACGTGCCTATTATCCACTGCTTCTTCATGCCGGAGTAAGAATTTTTGAGTACGATGGAATGGTACATGCAAAGGTAGGTGTTATAGATAATAATCTGATGTATATCGGAAGTGCAAATCTTGACCAAAGAAGTTTCAGACTGAATTTTGAACTAAGTTGTTTTATTGAATCTGTAAAACTTAATAAAAATTGCATGTCAATTTTTATGGGTGTACTTGATAGATGCACAGAAATCAATCCTCATGACTATGAAAAGCTTACCTGGGTTTCCAGAGTAACAGACGCATTCTTTCATCTGTTCAGTCCGCTGCTATAATCGGTCGTAAACTTTAAAGAACAAATAAAAGGTGTGCATACATCACAGACCAGATTGCATCTTTCTATCCCCGACATCAGCTCAGGAATAACAATCAAATCTGGTTTTTTGAGCATAGACAAGATTGTCGAAATAAATTGAAGAAACCTGTGTAAAGAAAAACACCATTCAGATTGGATTTAATCAGCCTTGAACACTGCCATTATTACTGTAATAAGCTTTGAATCTAAAATCCGTTTTTCATCATGCCAAGTAAAAAAAATCCCAGACCAGAAAAAACCGAAGTGATATCGTAAGTTAACACCCTCGAATCGTCAATAATGTTACCTGCTCCATTTATTATCAATAACAGACCAATAACAATAAATCCTATTTTTATTTTTTTATTCATTATTTTCCTTACTGATCTCGCAAAAAAATCATTGTTATTCAGGCCTTATTTGAATATTGGTGAAATACTGATGTCTCCCTCAAGCGAAAAGATCCGTGGATTTTCTGTATTTTTATCAGACCACATTACAAATTGCCTTCCCGCTTCAGGAATGGCCTTAACTCTCAAAGGAATGGATGTAAAATAGGTTCCTTTAAAAGATGAACTTTTTATCGGCATGTCATTTATACAAACGATACCGCTATTTGATGCAATATTTACACTGCAGGTTGTCTTACACCCAAACCTTTTACCGATAAAATCATAGATGTATTGTCCCCTTTCCTGTCCGAACTCCTTGAGTTTCCTGACATCCTGCTTCCAGTCATCATAACTACGTTCATCAGGATACCAGAATTCATAATCCCGTTTAATTTCTGGCTCAATTTCATTAGCAAACTGATCTATTCTTGAAAGAATTCTATCAGGGCTAAAATTTGTTGCTAAAAGGGTTGCGAATCTGTTAATGAAATCCTCTTTAAAAGAATGGTTCTGGAGCAATGCCCTCAAAGGATAAGTATAATCTTTTCCATTCGGGTAATCATCATCACCTTTTGAATCATCAAGCGCGAATTCCAGAGTATTATAATCTATACGACGAGCTTCTTCAGAAAAACCCCAATTTCCAAATCCATAATCTGTATCAAAAACAAGCCACCTCCATCTGCCTTTTTCATTGCGTTCTCTCCAATACCGACAGTTATTGGCAGGCCAGTCTGTATTATTTATAAAAATCTGAAATGCCATATAATCAATGAAATTATAAATTTCCATTTCATTTTTGATTAATGTGAAAATAGAATCTGACAATTCACGTTCTGCATTAGTTCCTGATTTTTTAAAGTACGAATTGAGAGTTAACCAGTTATCGGGAGTTCCGCATTTCATCATGCCACTGATATCAAAAAAATCAATCTCTTCTTTGGTAAGACCATGGTTTGAATACACATAATCGTGATTCGCAGGTTCCATTAGCTGATGTAAACCGTAGTATTTACCATTAATAAAAACAATGACAGGCCTGTATTTTTGATAATCTATATTGCGATCATCAATCAGAGATTGCATAAAAGGATCTTCAATAAAGGCTTTTTGTGAATTTCCACCATTATTCCGAAGTACCAGTTTTTTGAATTTCGTTACTTCTGGTGCAAACGGAAAAACCGGATAATCTAATTCAGATGAACCGTATTTTTCTCTGAAATCAACAGCGAGCGATTTTTTTCTTTCTGCCTTGCTCCAGTTTCCTGCAATACTCAAACCACCATCAATACCGAACTTTTTCTTTTTATCTTTATCAAAGAATTCTATATGGGCAATTATCTCCTTTTCTTGCCAGAAGTTTGCACCAAAATAAGGATATTCATCACTTGCGTTTGGTCCATCCATATATATCCCGCTGTCTGCATCAAATAAAAGTGATGGATTGGTTGATAATGAAACAATTGGCAAGGTAACTTTTTCATTGATAAAAAAGGTTTCTGTCTGTATATTCGATCCGGCAAGACCATCTCCAAAAGAAGCATAACGAAGCACAGAAGTAGAATCAATTTTTATGGGTTTTGAATATACCGGGCTTTTTCTATTCGGTATACTACCATCCAATGTGTAATGTATTTGCTGATTTTTTGCTGAAGAAAACAATTCAACCGAAACCGGTTTACTGTAAAATCCTCCCCGCTTTACTATTTGAGGTATATCAGCTATACCATTATAATATTCTTCCTTGTTTTTTGCTCCCGGAGTCGGGTCTACCAAAACTTTCCATTCTTTATCAATAATGCCCTGTGTAAAGTAATGAGGAACTACAGATAATTTTACAAAGTCGTAAACAACAGTATCCTGGTTAGTGAGAAACAATCCACTTTCATTTCCAGACAACTTGAAATTTGTATGAAGATTATATCCGGAATGTGTAAAAACCATTCCCGAAAGAGTGAATGAAACAGAACCAAAATTGTATTCCTTTGCCTCAATACGGAGTCCGGTTAGTTGTGTCAAATCCAGCCCTTTAGTACCTTGAACCAATTGAATCTGGTATTCATCATCTTTTATTCCGGTACCTGTTATGGTCTGATAAAACCCTTTCCATTCTGGAAAAGATTTCTGAACTAATCTGATTACAAGTTTTTTATTTTTCTCAAGAGTCATTTTGAGCTTTAAAGTATTATACATTGAGTAATCAGTTCCTGCTTTATGCTGCCTTTTAAACACAACAGAAAGCATTGCAGAACTCCAGTCCAGATCGGGTCTGTTATCAACCAGATTAATAGTCGCAGAAAGAACACGATTCTGGGTTGAATCTAAAGTTGTTAATTTTTCATATTCATAAGGTACAATAGTAGAATGACCGGGCAAATCCATACTGTCGGTCCACATGTTTGACACCAGGATTTTCACTGTATCATCTTGCGGTTTTGCAGGGATTTCAGAATGATTCAGTCCTGAAGCATATACAAGTATATATTGGTCCGGATCGATTTCGACATCCCTGAAACCCCACTTCTGTAAATCTGATTGATCATCCGAAAGAAAAAAACCGGAAAGGTCGATCTTTTTTTTACCTTTGTTATAAATTTCAATCCAGTCCGGATCATTGTTAAATTCATCAATTGTCGAACCACTGTTCTTGATACTTACTTCATTTATTACCAGATCGGAATTTTCTGCTGTTTTAAAAGGTAATGGAGGTGTTTCTGTTCGTTTGGGTTCTACTGTATCAATTTGAATACAACTGGAAAAGAACAACACTGCAATTATAACATTTAAAAATATGTGCATATAATACTCCTCAGTTTTTCTCTGTTATTTTCCGGGTGTACCACCGATTACATCAGAAGCTTTCCATTCAGCAGATTCACATCCCCATGATGAAAAAGATTTTCTTACAAGAGAATACCCGTCCCCATCAGCTTTTTTTGGCCAGGGATAATCATCTTTATAGCTGACAATATCTACACTTTGGTATGGTTTAACGATTGAGCCGGTTTTATCAATATATTCATCACCCGGTTTCTGAATTGAAACTGTCTCACCACTGTTGGATAGTTTTCCTGAATATGTAAATACTTTTATCGTCGGGTCAATAGAGTATTTTTTCCTGAAATCCTCTGGAGGCAAAGTTGAATCAATCAAAACGATACGTTCTTGGGGTTCAATATAGCTGAACAAGGGGAATTTAAAATCAATACCGTCTATTTTCCAACCATTATCAATATCGTAATCATCAAAAAGCTTTATTGTTTTTTCAGACCTGTTTATAATTTCAAGAAATTCTGCTTCACCATTCTCAGGATGATACATAATTTCTGTAATAATAATTTCACCTGAAAATGCAGAACTGTTGGTTTTACCTGGTGTAGCTTGTTCAAGTTTTGTACAAAAAGATGTTCCTTCACTGTTTTTCAACAAACCAAAAACAGAACCATTATCACAAGATTCATATTCTATTCCATGACTGTACCCGGTCAGAATTTCATCAGATGCACTGAAAAGATAGACTTGTCCACCTGCAATTGTAACTGAAATATCACTTTTAAACATCGACCCGTTAAAAACCAGATACCCTTCAGGTTCAACAATGCTATTTTCAGGAATAATGTATTTATAAGGGTCATGTCGATCATCAGTAAGGTACCATTTGCTGACATCTACCTTTTCAGTATCAGGGTTGTATAATTCAATCATATCCAGCTTATCAGAAAA
>JAAYEB010000349.1 GCA_012728995.1 Fibrobacter sp.
GAAAACTCAAAGGGAAAATGCTCTTAAGCTTATAGAAAAAGGTATGGATAACAGTTTTATCCATGAAATTACTGGTTTGAGTTTGAAAGAAATCCGGACATTACGAAAAGAAAAGAAAAAGATGTAGCTTTTTACAACTTTCTTTTGATCAACATGCTCACCGGGCACACACTATATGCTTTTTTAAAAAGATCATCATGTCCGCCGAGCGCACACGACCCCCGCGATAGTGTATTACAGCTTTGTAACTTTTGGTTTGGGGGCGTGTGGTAACCTGTGAATAGTTTGGTTTTACAGGAAAATCGGAAAATAATCAGATAAAAAATCAATATTAAATCAACTCCCCATTATCCATTATCCCTATTCACCAAGAACCCGGACTGCCGGTTCACTATAATTAACATGCTCGGAATCAAAGGTGCCCACCGGCTTGTGCGCTCGGCGTACATGATGATATATATCTTTATTTTATTTTGGTTACAGTTCTTTCACAATAAACTCAACAATCCGTTCGCTCGCTTTTCCATCCCATTTATCCGGTATCCTGCTCTCTTTCCATTTACCATCAAGAGCCTTTTTCCCAAGTGCCAGGATTTTTTCTGTGTCAGTTCCCGCAATTTCATTGGACCCGATATCTACTGTTACAGGACGTTCCGTATTCTCGCGCATGGTTATACAGGGAATTTTAAGTGCAGTCGTTTCTTCCTGAAGCCCCCCGCTGTCTGTAAGTACCAGTGAAGCATCTTTCCAGAGATTCAGAAACTCATTATATCCAAGTGGTTCAAAAAGGTAAACACCCGAAGATAAACCTGGTTGATCCTTATAAAATGAAAAACGGGACATCAAACCAAATTTTTCAATCTGTTTTTTTGTCCTTGGATGACACGGAAATATTACCGGCGCATCTGATGACAGTTGTTGAACAGTTTCAAGAAGACCAGATAATGTGTCTTTATTGTCAACATTTGATGGGCGATGCATGGTCATACAGATGTAAGGTTTTTGTATTCTGCTCTTTAAAGGAGATGTACTTAAACTGGTTTCCATCTTTTCAAGGCGGGATAACTGGAAAAACAGATTGTCAATCATCACATGACCTGCAAACTGTATTTTTCCCTCAGGAACACCTTCGTTGAGCAGATTTATGGTTCCTTTGGGTTCTGTAGTAAAAAAGTAATCGGAAATTGAATCAGTAGCCAGCCGATTGATCTCCTCAGGCATCGAGCGGTCCCCGGACCTCAAACCCGCTTCAACGTGTGCCAGTTTGATCTGAAGCTTCTTCGCTACCAGTCCTGCACCTATTGTCGAATTGACATCACCGACAACTAAAACAAGATCCGGCTTTTCTTTCAGGCACACTTCTTCAAAACATATCATAATGTTTGCTGTTTGATTGGCATGACTTCCGGGACCTGCTTCAAGATGATAATCGGGGTTTTTAATTCCAAGATCTTCAAAAAATGAACCCGACATGTTTTGATCATAATGCTGACCTGTATGAACCAGTACCGGATTAATCTCTGGTCGTTTTTTAAAAGCACGTAATATAGGAGCAATTTTCATGAAATTTGGACGGGCACCTGCAACTAGAATGATTTTTAACATGTTATAACTTTCTGAACATATAAAAAATGTGAACTTTTTTTCTGGTATTTTGATAACTATTAAAAATACTATTGTTAAATGCGGACTATATGTTTTTTAAAAAAGATTATCATGTTTGCCGAGCGAACACAACTCAGATTTAATGATATCATCTTTTCATATGATATGATTCATGTTCGCCGGGCGCACACGACCCCCGCGGCAATTTGTTGCAGCTCTGAAACTCCTGTTTGGGGGCGTGTGGAAACCTGTGAACAGCTCCAATTTACTGAAAAATTGGAAATCAATCAGAACGAATCATAATAAAATTACAAACAATCGGATAAAATCGGAAACTATAAAAAAATATATCTAAATGTGATCAAGATCACATTTCAAAACAATTTTTTGTATTATTTTGATATAAATTGGAAAAAAATGTACCATACAAATATGTTTTAATTTATTTTAAATGAAATTAATAGCTTTACATCGATATTATGTTTAAATATTTGTAAAAGTCTGCTTCGGAGAATCCGGTGTCTAAAAAGTTTATTTTATTCTTTATATGCTTCATAATAAATGTTTCATCACAAACTCGCCTTTCCGGGGATGTAAGCGGGAGAGTGTTATCAGTTCGCGAAAACATATATATAGTAGAAGATAACATCAGTGTTGAATCGGGAAAAAAGCTTGTTATTGAAGAGGGTTCAATACTCCTGTTTTCACCTTTTACCGGATTAACCGTTTACGGATCTCTTGAAGTAAATGGGACAGATGAAAACCCGGTCATATTTACATCCTTATCGGATACAGCTTATAATCCACAAAGTCAGATTCTTGCGAATCCCTTCGACTGGAATGGAATACTGATTCATGCCAGGGCATCACAGGTTGTTCTGAAAAATTTTAAACTCTCTTACTCAGTTTATGGAGTTAAATCCCAAAGAGAAGATGTATCAATTTTTAATGGGATATTTTTTCAAAATGGGCAGTTTCATTTTAC
>JAAYEB010000350.1 GCA_012728995.1 Fibrobacter sp.
CATCGTGATTACGACGCTCTCTGCGTGTCTTGGGACTCATGATGGCTCCTTGGTTTGTTTAAAAATACCAGAGGAAACCACTTATAATCAGCTTTTTTTCTGTATTAAATTTTCAGACCGTTATAAAAAGCGCATTTTCTCTCACATAGGATTCATTATCTGTACTCAGCATCAGGAAAGATGTCAAATAGGCTCTGCAAAAACAGTTAATTATTCAAAAACAGGTTGACTTTTATGATAAATAGATTATAATACATATTATGAGACTATTTTCTTGGACGATGTAGAGGTTTTTTCTGTGTTACACAAACGAACGATTGTGATACATCTATGCTGATTGGTTATGCACGAGTTTCTAAAGCTGACGGTTCTCAGGTCGTTGATCTTCAGATAGACGCTCTGAAGAGGGCCGGAGTAAATGAAAAACATATCTACAGAGACCAGGCTTCGGGGAAATCGGAGGATAGACCAGGCCTGGCAGCATGCCTTAAGGCACTCCGGAAAGGTGACATGCTGATAGTCTGGAAACTGGACCGCCTCGGCCGGGATCTCCGTCACCTGGTCAATACGGTTCAGGACCTTACAGAAAGAGAAATAGGCTTTAGAGTCTTATCCGGACAGGGAGCGAACATTGATACAACCACATCGAGCGGAAAACTCGTTTTCGGGATTTTTGCGGCCCTGTCGGAATTTGAGCGGGAGCTGATCCGGGAAAGAACTATTGCAGGTCTGAAAGCGGCACGAGCGCGCGGACGCAAAGGCGGAAGAAAATATGTTCTGACGAAATCTCAGGTAAGGTTAGCAGAAGCTGCAATGGGAAAGAGGGATACGCATGTAGGAGACCTCTGCAAAGAGTTGGGAATAAGCAGACCGACACTGTACAGATATGTAAGCCCGAAAGGGAAAATCAGATCCGCAGGTAAACAAGTCCTTGAAAGGATATAGTATGAAAATTGAGTTACAGTTAAACGATCAGGAACTTTGGGGAGTAGCAGAATTTTTTAAACGGATCGGCTATGAGGACATAAGGCGTTTTTCAAAAGATGATGAAGAAGCACAAAGTGCATTTTCAGCAATCGAAAAAATAAGATCTGAATTGGCAAAACGTGGAGTTGATCCACGTTAGGAGGAATTATAACAGCATACTTATTTAATTCAACATACAATCCGTACCTGGTTGAAAGGCAGCCCCGTAATAACATGTGCAGAATTCTTGTAATCAGTGACATTCATGGTAATCTTGAAGATTTGTTATACCTGACGGGTCGTAGTAATAGAAGGGAATATCAATTTTTAAAGGAAGAATTTGATCGTGTATTCCTATTAGGAGACTATATTGGTGATAATCCTACTTACTGCACGGTTGCTCAAGGAGATTCCGTTCTTGAGTTTATTAAAGATTATTTGATTGATAATGAAGACAATATCATTCTACTTGGAAACCACGAGCAATGCGAAATTGAAGAGGAAAAAAAGAGGCATCCACAGTTTAAAAATCTGTTAAAAAAGTTACCTGAACAGCAAACAGTATTTATTAATGATAGAAGAATTCATTTGCAACACTCTATAGGCAATGCTCTTCCTGATGTTGATGTTATGATAATGTCGGATGAGATCGAGGCAGATATCATTCTTTTCGGCCATGATCACCAGAGCAGAATATTAAAGTATGATAAAAAAATATTGATAAACCCAGGATCACTTTGGGGAAATCTTGGAGGATATTCACATACTTATGCTCTGCTTGATTTAGATGCTAATAGGGTCTCAATAAAATCTGTCAAAAATAGCGAATTGACCCTTATTAAATCATGCGACATTTAGAGAAAAAATGTGAGTTGAATTCATTGGGGATTTTTATGGCTATATTTTTTACATCAGATACCCATTTTGGACATAAAAATATAATCAAATACTGTAAGCGACCATTCAGTTCTGTCGAAGAAATGGATGATGCATTGATCGAAAACTGGAATAAAAAAATCAGCCTAAGGGGAAACACGGTCTATCATCTTGGCGATTTCGCGAATGCACATAGAGCGGAAAAGGTTTTGGAATACAGAAAACGTCTGAATGGCCGGATAATATTGATTGAAGGAACTCACGACAATTTTGATGATAAAAAAGCATGCGGTTTTACGCACATGACCCCTCTGTTGCCAATAAAGCACGAAGGTGTTTCAATTACACTTTGCCATTATGCGCTTCGTGTGTGGCCTAAATCTCACTTTGATGCATGGCACTGTTATGGCCATTCTCATGGAAGATTGGAACCGATAGGCAAATCCTGGGACGTAGGAGTTGATAATAATAACTACTCCCCTATTTCATTCGAAGAGCTCTCGACCATCATGGCAGATCGGCCACATAATCCAAACCTGATAAAGGTAAAAACCGAGTAACCTATTCAGGAGGTAAATTTTATGACTAAATACCACTTCCCTGCAGAAATTGGATTGAGTGAAAAGGAAATAGAGATCCTTGGACCGATACCGAGTAAGGTGATTCATGCGAATAGAGATTTATGGCAGGGATTGAAAGAAGACATCAGCAGCTTCGGAAATCAGAGCAGCGACTATTATTCATCGTATGAGGAATTTACTGCTCTTTGTGCTACAGAGATCCGGTGCCTGAGTGAAGACCTGAAAAGCAGACTGATTCAATGCTGGAAAGAAGTAAAACGGCTGATCAAGATTGAAAAAGATCAAGCCATTCTGGACCGGTACGGAAGATGTGCAGCCGAGGTGATCGTTCACCGTGCATCAAAGGCTGCTTACTATCTTTGAAATGCAAACATTAATTGTATCGGAATTTCTTAAAACATGAATTTATCAAAACAGAAGCAGCGAATACTAGATGAGAAACTGATATTACTTCGGGAATACAACCATGGCAAAGGACCGAAGCCAAACTTTTCTACAGAAGAACTCAGAGAGGTCCGTAGATATCAGGCATGGAAGTTGGAGAACCGGGCAATTTTCACTACAACCAAACCAAAGACATAGGAGGCCCTATGTTGTTAAGCGTTGAGCAAGCAAGGCGAATCTTAAAGGATGAAGATTCAGAGTTTGAGGTATACGTAAACATGTTTTTACGGGAAGAAAAGGGCGTTAATTTATTTTATGTAGTTATTAAAAATAAAGCGACCGGTAAAAAGTATAAGTGTTCTTATTGGCAAGGATATAAACCATCTATTGATGTTTACTACAAAGCTTTTGACAGAGATAAACCTGAGTTTACCGAAGTATTTGATGATATGATAGAGGTGGAATCCTTTCTCATAAGGTTATTAAAAATGGTTCAGGCATACAATAGCGGAGAGGGAGAAAAGCCGGAGATCCCCTTGGCACTCCTGGATATTATTGAAAGAAACCGTCGATTCTAAGGTCATGGTTTTGATGCTGTCAAATATGCACCACTATTGCAGTGGGAGATAACCAAAGGCTTCATGACAAGGCGTGTTGATATCATAGAAGGAGAACGATAATGGGCAACAACTTTTAGTCGCTTCAAAAAGTTTTCTTGCCGCAGTGTCTGAGGTTACAAAGCCATCAATATCAATCTCAATATCTGCCTGAGAGAATAACTTAATATCATTAATGACCACTACCCTTTGAGCACCATCCGGTACACCGCTATTCGCCCGTAAATTTAATAGGATTTCACCCGCCCTGACAGCATGATTATAGTTGAAAGGAACTATTTGCAGATTGCGCATTGGTAATTCGGTCGGTTTTCCTTTAACGCAATATTCAGCAATCGAGATAGTAGAACATTTGAGTACGATTTTCTCTTTTAGAAAATATCGGAAGTACTCTTTTGCATTCTCATGTAAAGCATCTTTTGGATTTAGCAGCCGGATTAAAAAACTTGTATCGAGCAGGAGGGAATTAATAATCAGCTCCTCTCAGATCCCGGAGCCATTCATCAGCATCCTCAACGTCTGCCCAACTATCTTTAGCTTTATCGATCAGTGAATTTATGTAGTTCTCATCGTATTCTTGTGAATACTCTATGAATTCAACGAACTTTAGAGAGCTTGCATCGACTTCACCTGTTGCCATATTCTGCCGTCCTGTTGCCCGTATGCCCAGCGGCTTATAAAGCGGATTATGCTCGTAATGCGCAAGCGTCTCTTTCGGTGTTTGAATACGAAAAGAAGCTAATCCAGGTACACTTACATGGACATTCGGATTCGTTTTCCCGCCCATGTTTGTAATGTCACCATAGAAATACAGTTCTGCAGAAACCCATTCATCTGTAGGAAGCGTATAGTCTGTCGAGGGATCAATACTGAGGCGGTTCGTATGATCCACGGACGTTGATATCTCAAAACTGTAGTTCTGCTTTTTTGCAGTTTCCTGAAGTGCTACAAAGGCTTTTGCTGTTGGATATTCGAGAAAATCAATGGCCTTCTTCTCTTGAATCTGACCCAATACGGCATTAAATCCTATTACCACCTGTAAACTTGTTTTAAAAAGGTGCCTAACAGATCCATCCTTGATTTCATAAGCTATAATCGGACGATTTTTCCTTTCAAGAGCAGGAAATAGAAGCTCTTCAGCATGACCGAGAATAGCACGTAGTTCGGAAATGTCGTATGTTTCTGGAGTAAGGGATAGTTGCCCTTTTTTGCCGGTTATATGAATTTCTATGAAGCCTTTGTTTTCCATAGTTCTACTCGTTGTCTAATATATTACGAGAAACCCACTTGATTGTACCATTTTATCATCTTTTTGAAAAATCTTAATTCAGAAAATCCACTTCATCTATTTTCTTCATGATCTCATCCGTCTTCACCAGAGCAACTATGATTTTTTGGTAGTGTACAATGTCCTCATAGCTAAGTTCCCTCCCCTTCCGGTCTTTTAACCACTTTTGAGCTGGTTGATACCCCCCGATGAAGAATTCCCATGCTACCTGGGGAACGTTTTCGAAATACTGGTCCGGGTTAATCCATACTTTCAGATCTTTGTACTCGATCTTTCCTACTTCGTTGTTTCCGTCTTTAGGATATTTCGTAATTAGTTTTTCAACAACAGGGCTTTCAAGGATGTGAATTTCCCGGAGTTCACCCCCGAGCTTGACCAGTTTCCAGAATATTTCTTTGTCCTTTGGATAATGCACGCGGGGGAAGTCGATTTTCAGAAATTCCTTGTTTTTTTCACGGTACGAAGGAGAATGAAGCACTGCATAGATGTAGTCAAGAATATCGATAGGAGCGAATTTCTTTTTACTGTTTCCCTCCTTTTCAGGAGTGAATGTAAGACTAAGCCCCTCACCTATCTGTTTAACAATATCCATGTTCAGGTTTGGTACACGAGAAGAACCTGAAGAGAACATATCCGATTGTGAAGAGTCTGAATCTGGATAGAGATAGAGAGGGAAATGATATGAACCAGTTGAACTCTCCGCTGTTTTCATTTCAGATATGGTACGTGAAATAAAGAAATGAGTAATAAGAGGTGTTTTTGTTTGTCGACCAGCCAATAAAGAGAAGTTGTCTTGAAAGGAGTGCTTTATTTGCTCTTTTCTATGCCTGACAACCAATTCAGTATCGTAGTAAATAATTCTTTCGTCAAATGGACGATATGTTATACACTTGCATTTTTCATAACTATAGTCATTTTTTTCATGCTGTTGTAATTGCACCATTAGTTCTTTTGTAGTAAATCCTATAACAATAGCATCCCTGTGTGTTTTGATACCTGCAGCTTTGACTGTGAATAGTTCGTCTATAATAAAGCCTGCTTTATAACCGTCTTCATCAATATAGTTTTTAATAACGAAAAAATATTCTGGTGCTTTATTTTTTAAAGATCTCCATTTAATGGTTCCTAAACTATTCTTGGTTACAAAATTATACTTCTGTTCTCTTTTAGCCTGTAGGTCACATGTTAAAACATTTCCTAACTCATTAGCTTTCTTCTTACCTGTTTTTACAAATAGATTGATGGAAACACCCTGCATAATGTCAAAAACATTCTGATCCGGAGAGCCATCAGGGCACACTTCCTTTTTCTTAGAATTACCATGCAAATTTAAAATGTAAATTTTATCAAATGTATTTAATAAGTTTTCCCGCATTTTTCGAAAAACTATCCCATCGGTAAAGCTATTATTAGAGATGTAGGCCAATATTCCACTGCCATTTTTTTCAATGAAGTACTGCCCATAACGAATGAACTTTACGTAATCATCAGAAAGAGAGTTGTAGCTTTTTTCTTTCAGATCCTTTTTGTAATCCTCTAATAATTTATTAATCCACTCTCCCCTATTTGTACTACTTACACTATAAGGAGGGTTCCCGATAACACACATCACCGGCGTATCTCTTTTCACATGATTTGCCTCATTTGCCTCTTCACTGAGCCAGTTTGCAAACAAAGTTCCTGTGTCCGGATGGTGTTCTTCCAGGCTGTTTGTCAGATACACTTTGAAACGCTGATCCTTGTTTGATTTATAGCCAGTTTCACCAAGCAAAAGATCAAGTTTCAGATGAGCCATTGCATAAGAGGCCATGAGGATTTCAAAGCCGTGGAGCCGTGGTATGAGGTGTTTATCAACATATTGATTCCAGATCCCCTGCTGTCCCTCAAAATTTTTGTACACATGCTTTATTACTTCTGCTAAAAAAGTTCCCGTACCAGTTGCCGGATCGAGGATCTGCACCTTATGTACAATTACCTTTTCTTTTTTATATGCCTGTTTCTTCTTATCAAAAGTCTGTGTAGCAACTTCAATTTCTGTTTTGGAAGTATCTGCAAGGCCGTCTTTCAAGCCAAATTCCTGCTTTAAAATATCATCCACAGCCCGAACAATGAAATTAACCACGGGTTCAGGGGTGTACCAGACTCCCCTGCTTTTTCTAAGAGCAGGATCATATTCAGAAAGAAACGTTTCGTAGAAATGGATTATCGGATCACTTTGTTTGGTCGCTTTCCCGAAGTCTTTTAGCAGATCCGAAACATTGGTTGCCCGGAAAACATCTGCCAAATCATCAACAATCCATTTTATCCGGTCATCGAGATCATACCCTGCAATATATTGAAAAAGTTTCCGGAGAAAAGGATTAGTTTTCGGGATGAGAGTTGCGGCCTCTATCCTTGAAAAGGTATCCATTGAATCATCATGCAGCCGAGCCGCGAACATTCCGTAAGTAATTGTTTGAGCGTATATGTCCGAGAATTCCTTGATTTTCAGATCATGAATAAGAATTTGCTGGAAAGCCTCGAGCTGGTCCCGGAGGGCGTTATTTTCCCTGTTCCCCTCGTCTTCGCTTAGGGCCGTTTCAATCACTTTAGCCAGAAGGCGGGCTTTTCCAGCCATGATTTTAGAGAGCTTTGAAGATGATTTTATTGTCTGTCCAGTCGAATCACAGAAATCTTTTATCAGGGTATCAAATTCATCGATCCGCTCTTCGATAAGAGTGATTTTCTTTCCCTTTATTTCCCCTATTCTGACTTTATTTAGTAAATCGCCGTCCCTGTAAAACCTGAATTCCAGATAATCAGTAATAATTAAATTTGAAAGGGAGTTTTTATAACGCTCGAATTGTTCTTGATAGTTTTTACTGTCGAGATCGGCCCCTACATCTTTTGCCTCGATGTACCCGACCGGAATTTCCTTCCTGGTGATGATATAATCAGGAGACCCGCACTTGATCCGCTGCGGTTCATTCGTTACCGATATTTTTGATACGAGAGATTCAATCAGGGTCTGCAAATATCCCCGGTAGGTATGCTCTGTTGAAATTCCGGAAGTATATTTTTTTGAAACTTGATTAACGTATTCTCTAATGTCCATTCACCCATCCAACTGTGATTTTGTGCGGTATAAAATTTTTTTTATGACCTTATCCTTATTCTCACCATACTTGATTGTATATGCCGTTCCCCTACTCTCCCCATCCCAAAAAGCTACTATTGCATCACATTGATCAACAATGGTTCTATTCCGGACAATCGGAGCAGATCGGCCATACTTTTTATAATCCGGTATATGCTCTATTAAGTCAACCTTATTCTCTTTTGCCCATTTCGCAGCCAGGGAATCCGCACCGACAGCACCACCAGAGATAATTTGTTCAATACCCGGAATCTCTTTCAATATTTTTGAAAGTAGAAAATAATCATTGAAACCTCTGCTGCCAATTACAGCTACTTTCATTTCTTCCTCAGCTCTACATAACCGATCATTTGTACAAATGTATATTTATACATTTTAACATTTATACAAATGTGCTTTTAATCATTGTAACATTTGTATATTGCTATAATATAAATAATTCTTGCATAATACAACAGAATTAATTTATTTTTCTATACAATTGTAACTTTGTACATTTTAACAAAGGAACAAACATACATGAGAGTGCTTTCGATAATGAACAACAAGGGCGGGGTAGGGAAGACCACCGTCGCAACCTGGCTAAGTCAGGGTCTGGCTATCATTGGTAAAAAGGTCCTCGTGATCGACAATGATAAGCAGCACAATCTAACAAATTCCCTGAGTGCTCCTGGGTCCAGCCACAAGAGGACGATCCGGGACATTTACCAGCTTCAGGACTTTGACAAAATCAATGATCTTCTCACAGAATCGGTTTATGAATCCACCATCGAAAATCTTTTCTACATCCCTTCAACAGCCCGGCTCTCTTTTCAGGACATTATTGATACCGAAGTTTGGAAGAACGTTTTTGAAATATCCTCACTGAAACATTTCTTTGATGTGGTGATATTCGACAACCCGCCAGGGAGCGACCACCTTCAGGCCTCAACGCTCCTTTGCTGTGACACGGTTATTATCCCGACAGAGCTTAAAACAAAGGCCACAGAAGGGCTTTTTGAGCTTTATACCTGGCTTACAGACTCAATGAGATTTACCCCGGATAAGATCAGGATCATTCCCAACGGTTACAAAAAATGGAAGAAATACGAGGGATTTTTAGGGATCATAAAAAACCAGTTCGCTCAATCGCTCACAACAGCGATCCCATATGATGAAGTTTTTGACGAGCTGGACGCAGAAAGAAAGATCCTGTTTTTTTCCCGGCTTCGTGCGAGAGTGGTTCCTTACGTCATCAAGATAATTACTGAGATTTTTCCCGATCTCCCGGACCATGACAGCCTGGAAGTAGAGTTCATCGAAAAAAGACACGACCACGTATCCAAAACAGCAAGAATGCGCTTTGTTGAAAGGATGAATGCCCATGGCAATTGATTTTACAAAGGTACAGAAGGATGTTGCGTCAAAAGCAGAGACGATTCCGACCAACTCCTTGAAACCAACAGAATCCACAAATAAGGCTACTGAGAAGCGAATGAAGCCATCAAAAGGGGAGGACCCGAAGAAGTATACCCGTATCGGCTTTGATCCGGACGTATGGCAGGCTATGAAGGTTAAAAAGCTAATGAATGATGAAAATTTCACTAACCAGATTAATAATGCGCTTAGAATGTACTTGGGATTGAAAAATTAGCTTATTTTCGACAAGAGAAGCCCATTAACCACACAATCCCCATAAGAGGGGTGGCAGAGTGTCCCCTAATGGTGAGAATGCCTTTAAGGACGGTTTTTAACGGTAATACTTTCAAAATACAAAGTATTGCCGTTTTTTTAATACTAACTATCGGCATTTGAGGCACAATTTTACTGATAATCGAAGCCTTTTACTCCACTTTTTAGGATTAAAACAAGAGAAAATGCATAATATCAGCTTCATATTTAGCGACTATCGGCATTTGAGGCACACACTATCGGCATTTGAGGCACGTTTTGTCTTTTTTTCTTTACATGCGTTATTGTTTAGTTTATTTTATATCGGCATTTGAGGCACACACTATCGGCATTTAGGGCATAGTAACTGTTTTGTTTATTTTTTAGGATCGGTTTTTATGCAAGTCACTATCGGCATATCAGGCACACACTATCGGCATTTGAGGCACACACTATCGGCATTTGAGGCACACACTATCGGCATTTGAGGCACGTTTTCAACGATCTATATAAGTATTTTAAATATGTTTTAAATATGTTTTTAAATACCGTTTAAATATTGGAGCAAACGGGTTATGGAAACAGAAGAGAACAAATCACAGAAAAACCTTCCTTCATCCATTGCAGATATTATTAATCAGAATCCAGCATTCTGGAGAGGGGATCAATCAGATCCGGATGAGACTATACAGGGAAAGCCTCTAAAAAATACTATCGAGATTCAAAAAGAAGAGACTCGAAATGAATCGAAAGATAATCTGAAGAATGCAGATGAACCAATTGTTGATGATGACGGCGAAGATGATTACTTCATATCAAAACCGGCAAACTCTTCTTTTGAAATAAACCTGGCGGAATTCCCAATAGCCTACCTAAACCGGGGTAACCTTCCTAAAGGGTATTCCAAGACAGAATACCAATACAAGGACATCATAAAAGGCCGAGACGGGAAACCGGTTGAACGTACCTGGACAATCGAAGCACATGCGACAGAAGAAACGAAGAATGAGGTAGGGGAGAGGCAGAAAGTAAATCTTGGTTTTGGAGGACCGGCCACATTGGAAGTTATGTATGAGTTATTCCAGCTTTGGAATGAGCAGGGATTTAAAGAACCGAAAATTCATGTGGGATCTTTTTACAATTTACTGAAAAGGCTTGATTGGGGAACGGGTAATACTCAATACAAGCAGTTAAAAAAAGTTCTTAGTTGTTTACATGGGCTGCACATAAAAGGGGAACAATGTTTCTATATCCCTGAAATAGATCGGTATGAGAATGTAGACTTTTATCCCTTTCCCAGAATTAATACTTACACAAAAGAAGAAAAGAAAATTCGTCCAGATGATTATGTTTATGTCAGTGTCGATCAGGAGTTTTTTAATGCAGTAAAATCGAAAACGGTTTACTATATCCCGTTTGATAGATTCTACTTTAAAAAGCTTAAACCGATGGAACAAAAATTAGCGTTAATGATATCAAAGATATTTTCTCCTTATCGAAAGAGTCCACGTTTCGAATGGCGTAGAAACATATTTGAATTGTCGAAACAGATACCAATTCTTACACAAGAAGCCAACCAGACACGCAGACAATTAAAACGAATTTGTGAGGGATTACTTGAAAAGAATTTCCCATTCCTTTCAAGTTTTAAAATAGAAGGCGATACGATCACTTTTTATAACAATATGCAGACTTCATTGTATCTGATTCCCGCGAAGCAGGAACGAGAAAAAAAGGATTATGATACTGTAGAATATCTTATCAATGAGCAGTTGAAGATATGTGGTGATGAACACAGCAGAGCATTTTATACATTAGTTGCCAAGTATGTTCCGATTGATTTGATCTTTCAGGCATTATCCGAGGCAAAGCAGGAAGGGAAAGTTAAAAGAAAGCTATATACAAAAATTATCCTTGAAAAAGGAAAGAAATACCTTGAACCGCATTTGAAGAAGGCAATTGAAAAAGAAGATGTGATAGAGCTCCCTGAAGACGATAAAACACGGATAGAAATAGAATTAGCTAAGGAGAAGGATGCTTTTGAGAGAAGAAAAAGAAACACTTTTACACAAGAACCAGAGCCAGATACAGAAGACTAATATTCCGCGTTGGTAATAAGAGTTCCCCAATGTTCCACAAGCAATCTAAACATGCTGTTGTGACACAATTTTAATAGACCCACAAACCTACTTCATTTATAGAAATTCAGCTAAATTTCGTGCAAAACCCACTAATATAGCCCGTTTTGATGCTTCGCCACACCTAACGTACCATAGGTAGTATCAGTTACCAAGGTTATTTTCGTTATCTCATTGATATTCAATACAGATAAAGACAAGGTAGGTATCATTTTAAACCTTTGACAAACTGTTTAACTACATGATAAATAGAGTAGATACAACCAAGGAACAGAGGTTAGAAAGAAACCGGTGATTTATGGACTAAAAACGTAATCCAGTATTGAGAGAATGATTAAGCAATTGCAGAGGTTTCTATTATCAGGATATTAATATTTGAAACGCTTGAAAGGATGCCTTCCACTTGCGAAGGAAATTCGTAAACAGAGAGCGTTCTATACTCAATCATATCACTGGAAAAATAGAAAGAAGATAACATATTTGAACCGTATATTCATTAACCATATAATACTATTCTCTATTAAGAAAACGTGTTGAGTTAATGCAGCTTTCTTACCTGATCCCCATGTGTATGTTTGAATAAGAGGAAGGTTTAACGGCCGGGCGTGAAAGGGAACACTAAACTGGTTTTGTATGCGTGATATGATTCTATCTGAGATATAAATACATCACTTTAAATTGTAATACGTGCATCATTTCATATAGATATCGAGCATGAAAGGAAAAATAGAAAGTGATATTCAGGAATGATAATTCCAAAATCAGCTTACAATGAACGGTGATATTCCTTACACTTCAAAATCATATTTATGGATATAAAGATGATGCAATATTCGATACAAACATAGTTGAAGATCTTCTTAGAATTACCCTGCCAATCTATTTAAAAAACTAGGTTTCAAATCACGAATGAATTAAAGATAATAGGGCCAAAACAGAGAAGGAAATTGACCCCATATAATAGCAAATTTGGCTTCTGAATAATACTTCTAACATGAAAATCGCTGGCGGGACTGTTTCATACTGGCATATCAAGCCCGATCTTCATAAGGGTGCCATCGATTTTATTTTGCCACCCTTTCGGTAATTCTTGGTAAATCTGATGAAGCCTCTTAATATGCTTTCTTTTTCCTTCAAAAAATTCAAAGAGTCCCTGTGCTGCAGCAATATCTTTTTCCCGTTTATCCATCTTTTTTCTTCTTTGACTGACAATCAGTTTATGCAAAGCAAAGGCTTCCGGTTCCGGCAGTCTGATAATGATATCCCTGAAGTGGTAAGCAAAATTATATGTGAGTGGAATACCCATAAAGCGGAGTTCTTGTGTTATAACATTAAGGTTTTTAAATTTGAAAACAGTCTCATCATTTTTTGCGCCTGCTTCGGTAAGGAACTCGAAATTGAAATCCTCATGAATGAATTTTGAAAGTCCGCTAAGACGATCGAACTCAATAGTAAATCCGGCCTGTTCCATTATTGCGGAAACGTCAACGGCTTCTTTAAACTTCATTTTTTTGGGTAAGAGTAAATCTGCATCGGACGTTGTCGCGGCAGGGATCTGAAAGGGGTTATTATAAATCAGTCTATAAAAATCCTGGCACCAGCTTCCAATAAGAACACAATCAGTTAATACACCAGCCTTATGCAAACCCGATAAGACACTATAAAGGAGTTCAAATTTTTCCACGGAGCACCTTTTTGACCTCTTTTAAATCTTTTTGTACCTTTTTAAGCGATTCCTCATTTTTGCGTCTGCGTTTTATAGATTCCAATGCTGATACAGCTTTTGCACTGTGAATCTCTCCGATATATTTATAAATGACCTTATCATCTTTCCGCTTTACCAGGTATAGATAATCTTTTTTGCCGATGTGTTTTATACGGGGAGATCCCTTAATTTCACAAGAAATTTTCTCTCGATAAACTATCTGCGCTTCATCTAAACGGCTATGTTCTTCTTTCATAATGCCAAATATGATGCTCATATTGCGCTCCCTTTAAATACCTATACCCAACATCTATTATAATATACGGAAATGTTGGGTAAAAGATTTTATTCATGCAGTCCAGAATATTTTTAAAAACTTGTTTTCTTCCTGAAGATCCCCGAATACAATATCACGCCCCCACCCTCCAGGAATTTACGAAGGGCTGCCCGTCATTCCGTAAACTTCTATTAGGTAGGCGCAAAGCCGCAATATTGTGTGCCGGTGCTGGGTACAGCACCGGTTTTGGCTCCCCCGCTCCGCAAAGCCTTCGCGGTCCCCCCAAAAAAGTTTACTCCATGCCAGTCATCCCTTCGTTTTTTAAGAGTGGGGGTGGGGGGTAATGTTGGTTTAGGAATCTCATTCTGTACGTTTTTTCTTAGTCCAGTCAGAATTCTTTTATGTATAAAATTATAACCATGGTTCTGTTTTCTTATTTGACATTCGTTATTGAAATATATAGTTTCGTTAGTAAAAAGGATTATGTTAGAAAGGAAGGAAAAATGCTCTATAAGCTATTAGGATTATTTTTTGGTTCTTCATTGTTATTTCAAATACAAGCTGAACATGAATGTGATTCATTTCTCCCGGTGCGCTTTTGAGTTAAAGTCCGCTTTCTATTTAAATTAAGCTCACTCCATAGCAGATGTCAATTGTATTGCCTTCTCCTTTCTTTGCATCCATATTAAGATTAGCTTCTCTAACGCAACGGTTTACCTGTAGCCTTAGATTACGGGCATCTACAAGACGTTCTCTTCGTGCAGACAGAATAGCCTTGTCA
>JAAYEB010000351.1 GCA_012728995.1 Fibrobacter sp.
ACCTGCGCAGTATCAAAATGAGTAATACCCCGTTCAAATGCAGCCTTTAATGCATCTATTGAATCATTGTCATCCTGAGCGCCCCAGTCTGCTCCTCCAATTGCCCAACAACCTAACCCCAATCTTGATAGTGGTTTTTTAATTAAACCGATATGAGTAGATTCCAGTTTATTCATCTTTTTTGCTCTAAATAGTTTTTTATAAATTCATTAAAATAACCAGTTATTATTTCTGAATCATAGAATTCTTTTATACTTTAATCATGGGTATCTGTTTAAAAATAAAACAAGTATTCAATCTGTTTATTTGTTTCGTTATCATCGTATTGAGGAAAAACCCAGGTTCTTAATTCATCAAAAAACAGATCTTCGAATTTATTATGACTGATAATTTTTCCCACTGTTTTTGGATTGCTTATTGCACCCCGGGGTGAAATTGCGAATCGAACCAGTAGACTGTCCATAGAAGGTTTGAAAGTTGAACCGGACTGAAAAATTTCATCGATTAATGCTGGAGCATAATAATCTTTTATCAATTGTTCATAATATATCCCGCCGGATTTGAATTTTTCTGAATTTTTTTGAATTTCTCTTTTAATATAATAACTTAAACTTGCCCCGGAATTGCAGCCTTCCAGTTCTATTAAATCTACCAGATCTATCATCCCTTCAGGAAAAAAGGTACTGACTTCTCCTTTATAAGGAATATATTCACGTTGATTTAAAAAGAATAAATCCTCGGAATAATCAGCCTCCCATAACTCATCTACCTGACTAGCTCCATAGCATGTATCGTTATTGTGAATAAAGACCTGACGAATCACTCTTGCATTACATGCGATTCGCTGCATCTTCGGTATCTTACCAAAAGGGTCTATAAAAGCAGTACGAATACTATAAGTAGTTGAGCTGTCACCCCAAGGGAAAATTACAGTTATTGACCTTATTTGCCATATTATTCCATTGTCCAAAATTTCGAGATGATCCCATTTCTGCACAGGTGCGAGAGTATCTTTTGTACGATAAACCCAAAAACCTGCAAACTTATTTTTTAAAGCTGACTTTTCTTCTTCTGAGTATTCAGTAATATTCTGATAATTTTTTGTATCGTCACTAACCATGGAATATAACTGCGAAGGAAGGTCACTTCTGATTATACTGAAAATAAGGATAGCGATGATGAAAACAACAGTTAAGATGATACTCTTTAGAAAAGATGTCGAAGCTGAGCTTTTTGTTCTGAATGAATGCATAACAACTCCATTTGTTTATGAACCTGAAATATTACGTCAAACATACAGGTTCATCCTGGACCTGAATCAGACAATTCCTGTACGTTATCTGCTTTGCGGACATTGGTATGTGAACATTACTATTACTAATTGCAGTTTTTTATTCCTGCTATGCCCGACAACCGTATCTCGGACAGGGGTAACGATTACGACAATGACAATGATTGTAGTTTTTTTTCTTTATTTACCATTCATAATTCACAATTCACCATTATCTTATGACCTTCAAGCCATAAAATAGTTTCTGTCATAGTGCCGCTCTCGCAGGACACACAGGTTATTTAATCGTCAAAAACAAGATTCACTCTGAAAATTACATATACTCCAGAAATATTCCAATACCTTTTATTATTTTCAAAAATTTCAGTAATTTACAAACATGCCGACACGGTTTATTTTTACCTTCTTGTTTCAGGAAAAAATATATCTGAACCGGATTTAATCTGAATTGCCTGATTCGTATAAACGG
>JAAYEB010000352.1 GCA_012728995.1 Fibrobacter sp.
AACAGAAGAAAAACCGATCTGAGAATTATCAATCTCGAAACAAGTATCACCAGCAGCAATGATTATTGGAAAGGAAAAGGAATCAACTATAAAATGAACCCTCAGAATATTGCCTGTCTGTCTGGTGCAAACATTGACATCTGCTCACTGGCAAACAATCATGTTCTCGATTGGGGTTTCAATGGTCTGATACAAACATGTGAATCATTAAAAAATGCGGGTATCCAATATGCCGGTGCAGGACTTAATAGAAGTGAAGCACAGACTCCCGCAATTCTCAATTTGAAACAGAAAGGAAGAATCGTTTTTTTTTCTACTGGTTCACAATCAAGTGGTATCCCATCAGATTGGGAGGCAAAAACAGATCACCCCGGGGTTTATTTAATTGACGAATATTCTTCAAGACCTGTGGAGAGGATCGCTGAAAATATTTCCCAAATCAAAAAACCCGGAGATATCTTTGTTGTTTCGATTCATTGGGGAGAAAACTGGGGATATGAAATCCCCGAAAAACAGATTGAGTTTGCCCACAATTTAATAGATTATGCAGGAGTAGATATTGTTCACGGCCATTCATCACATCATTTTAAAGGAATCGAAGTTTACAATAAAAAACCGGTTCTGTATGGATGTGGAGATTTTATCAATGATTATGAGGGGATTGGCGGTTATGAAGAGTTCAGAAGTGACCTTGTATTGATGTATTTCATTTCGATTAACAACATTGAGCATAATCTTGTCAGAATTAATCTTGTTCCTTTTCGATTGAAAAAGTTTACTTTAAACCGAATTTATTCTGATGATATAGAATGGACTGCCCAGGTTTTAAACAAGAATGAAATTCAGTTCAAAACAAGGGTAAAATATTGTGAGAAATATGGTTTTAATTTAGAATGGTAATTTTTATTTAAATTCCAAGTACAAATAAATTTATCTTTCTGTTTAAACATTTTTTGTTTATATTAATGCATAAACAAAAACCTCTTCAATTGAATAATTAAAAAGTTTCACTCTGCAGGAGAAACAGCAATGGCTAACCGCAACCCCAAAAAAATACTTATTGTTGATGATACTCAATCAATCTCTTTTGTGCTTGAAGAGTTGCTCAGAGAAGAGGGATACAATGATATCGATGTATATGACAATGCAAATGATGCATTGAAAAATATTAATGAAAAAAAGGAAAAACCGGATATAATCATTACAGACTACAGTATGCCAGGTATGAATGGAATTGAATTACTGGAAAAAGTTGCTCCGGAAAAGAATAATATTAAAGCGATTGTTATGACCGCAGACCCCCAAAGAGTTAAGTGTAAACAAAAATACACAATTGTAGAGAAAGCAATGGGTTTTCTTGAAGAAATTTTACGAATTATTGGTTTAACCTGAATAGAAGCGATTAATTTACGACGAATTGCGATAGCGTTACTACCTCAGAAAGGTTTTTTAGCTGTGAAGTTATATCTTCCTGGTTTTTTCCGGTACCGGCAGCGGTATAGTTGTCGTAATCGTCATCCCAATAATCATATCTTATCGAACCGATCTTAAAAATTCGTTATTTTAAAACTCGATATTATAAACTGAACTAAAAAATATCTGGAGTTATAAGAAAAACAATGCTTTCCTGAGACATTGTCACCGGGCATAGTTCAGATACAAAATTGCTGCAATCACGCATAGTAGCTTCTGATTTATTCACATTCTAAATTCTTTATTCTGCCTACATAACGGGTTTTGTTTATTTTGGTTCGATTTTTGCATTAGGCATTTATGATAGAGCATTAATAAAATAAACGACTTCACCCTATTTTGAGGGTATATGTAAATAGCAGCTTACCTGACGCCCGTTAAACATAAAAGGGATTTTATGCATTCAACTGATAGGAGATCACATGTCCGCAAAACAAGGCGATACGGTACAAGTACTCTATACCGGTAAGCTTAAAGACAAAACCGTATTTGACAGCTCCAATGGAGAACCTCTTGAGTTCACACTTGGTGAGGGAATGGTCATTCCCGGATTTGAGAATGCAATTGTCGGAATGGATATCGGCCAGCATAAAACTATCGAAATACCATGTTCTGAAGCTTATGGTCCCAGACAGGACGATCTGATTGCAACCGTTAACCGTGAACAGTTTCCGCCAACTGTTGTACCTGAAAAAGGAAAACAGGTCAGGGTTTCAAACCAATTGGGACAAACATTCATTATGACGATTGTTGAAGTAAACGACGGGTTTGTTACTCTTGATGCGAATCATCCACTCGCCGGAAAAGATCTGGTTTTCGATATCGAACTGCTAAGTATAAATTGAAAATAAAACAGGAACCCTGCTACTTGGGTTCCTGCCTTTTTGATTAATATACTGAAAATCTATGTTTTATAATTCATCTATTATCAAGAGAATACTTGAAACATTGCCAAACTGAAATTTATTCACACGTACTAAAACACCGATTGAAGACCTCTGCATTCAATTTCTTTTTTCCAACTGACTCCAACAGTATTGTTTTTTTGCAGCACGTAAACCATAAAAAGCGATGATGAAGGAAGCGCTTTCGAAAGAATTTCTGAAACGCATGGCGGAAAAGGATAGTATCCTGATCCGGTAAACTTTTTTATCTTAAATTGATTGCCAAATGTAAGAAATTTTTTCAGGGCAGATGGAGTAAAAACCCGAACATGTGCTTCAAAAAGCTTTATAATGGATGGTTGAATTCCGAACAAAACCTGTAATCTGCAATGCAGTGATGCCAAATTGGGAACAGAAAAAAGCAGGATTCCACCAGTCTTTAAAACTCTGTTAATTTCATCCATTAAATGATATATATTTTTCAAATGTTCAAAAACCTGGTTTGCAATCACGATATCAAACTGCTGATCATCAAATGGCAGACGTTCATTTTCAAAATTGCATATTCCAACCTTAACATTATTATTTTTTGCTTTTTCGGCGATTTCAGGAAAAATATCAACACCATAGATGTCTTTTACACCCAATTTGTCTGAATAATAATTAGTAACTTCACCATCCCAACATCCTATATCCAGAAGAGATGCATTACTTTTCAAAGATGGTTTTAAAACCTCTACTATTCTCTTTTTAACAAGCCTGTATTCTTGTTCAGATAAATATTGAATGTAAGAGTCAAGACTCTTTCTATTGACATATATATTATAACTCAATGGTTTACTCCTCAGCATCTATAGATATGCAACAACTTCACGAAATCTTTTAGCCAGCTCTTTTTCAGTAATCATGTGAGCTTTTTCTAAAAAAGAAATAAAAAAATCATCCGACAAAGCTATATCCAATAGATCTGATTTCGACTGTTTCAACTCTCTTTGGGACCCTTTATTATCCTGGCGAATCTTGAGAACTGCCTTTTTTATTTCAACACTGCTGTTCTTTACCTGAGATTTTTTAATACTCCCCCGTATTTGATTGAAACAGTTTTCAAGATTTGAGTATCGGCTCAATCGCCTTATCAAAGCAGGATTTTTTGTACCTGCCAAAAACCAGCCAAGCCATATTGTATAATTTTGAAGCGGTGAAGATGAACGAACTGTATCTTCACTCAAAAACAGTTCAAAGCGTTTCAAAGCATACTGCGCAACTGTGCCGGGAACCCCTCTTAATAATCCATCACTTTTCACTTTTTCAATAAATTTGGTTCTTGACTCCGAATCAATCGGGAAATCAATCGCACCAATGATATTTTCTACCTGAGGCTGTGGTGTACTTACCCAGTCATCAAAATAGCCTAAAACAAAACAATCACTCTGACTTTGCGTTAAAGACCCACCATATACTGTATTCAAATATTGTGAAAGTATTGTTCTGTCTGCAGCAACAAGAAAAGAAAACCGCTCACAGCTTATCAGATTACGAAGATAAAACAGAAATGATATTACCTGAGCAGGGACGCATCTTTCAATATCATCAATTAAAGTAACTATTTTCTCAAATCCACACTGCTCACATATTTGCTCACCAAGTCTGCTAAAGTTTTCCGATAACTCCTCTATATGTTCAAATACCGAGAAATAAGAGGATACCGGAGATTTACGTTCCGGTGAAAGTGTTTTTTTGATTACTTCCAGGTTATAATCGAGATCAGGCATTTCCAGTGGTGCAATCAAAGCAGAAAGTGAAATACTGATTTTACTTATCTTATACAGGATCTTTTCGTCTTTCTGAACAGAATCAGGAAAATTTCTGTGAATATGCCACAAAAGTGCATTTACGAGATTTCCCATACCAGACATTTTCCAGGACTGGAATGGTTTTATCCAGAATGTTTTTTTATTTAACTCTGAATCACATTTTCTTGTACCATAATCATAACAGAGATTAAGTATGGATGTTCGCCCACTGCCCTGAGGTCCAAAAACTGCAGCCAAGGAAACCGGCGATTCCATTGAAGACAAACTTGAATAAATTCTTCGAATTACCGGTTCAGAATTGTATAAGTCATGCTCTGAAACCTTTATACATCCGGATCTGATTGTCATATATCACCTTTGTACCTATTTTATATTTTCCTTATTTCCTCATTTGAGAGAAGCTTGTATCCATTCTCCTTAAAGATCTCAATAGCCCGATCGGTATTATCAAATCGTAAAAATAAAATTGCCCTGTTTGAAGACTGTTCAACAAAAGAGTAGGTGTACTCAATATTTAAATCATTCTTGTCGCATAAATCCATTATTTCAAAAAACAGACCTTCTTTGTCAAAAATCTCTGCAGCAATTATTGGATTTTGTTTCACTGTAAAGCCTGCCGTTCTCAATACCTCAAATGCCCTGTCCGGCTGGCTTACAATCATTCTTAAAATCCCAAAATCGGATGTATCTGCAACAGTAAGAGCACGTATATTAATCCCGCTCTCTTTAAGCACACGTGCTACTTTTGCAAGTCGCCCTGCTTTGTTTTCCAGAAAAACTGAAATCTGCTGAACTTTCATTATTTACCCCTCATATCTTTCGTTTGTCAATTATTCTTTTAGCTTTTCCTTCACTGCGCCCAATACCTCTGGGTTCAACAAGTTTTACTTTGCTGCTAATCAAAAGCTCTTCCTTGAGCTCATGCTCAATTTCCTTTTCCTTTTTTTCAACATACTTGATCTCATCAGAAAACAAGGAATCATTCATCTCGACCCGTACTTCCAGATAGTCAAGCTGCGCCATTCTGTCAACCAGAATCTCATAATGCGGCTCTATTCCATCCACCCGAAGAAGCACCTGTTCTACCTGTGAAGGAAAAATGTTTACACCACGAACAATCAGCATATCATCAGTACGCCCTAATAACCGATGCATCCTTACCAGGCTTCGCCCACATTCACACTTTTCTGTACTCAGATATGTGACATCACGAGTACGATAACGAATCATTGGCGTTCCCTCTTTTGTGAGAGTCGTCAGAACAAGCTCTCCTTCCTTCCCTTCAGAAAGTTGTTCTCCGGTAACCGGATCTACTATTTCAGCAAAAAAATGATCTTCATAAATATGTAACATATTCTGAAATTCACACTCAGAAGCAACTCCAGGTCCTATAATCTCGGTTAAACCATATATGTCTATCGCTTTAAGATTTAGTTTTTCCTCAATTTCTGCCCTCATATTATCACTCCATGGCTCAGCACCAAAAAAACCGGCTTTCAGAGGGAGACTTGCCATATCGATCCCCTCCTCTTTTGCTGCTTCTGCAACATAAAGGCTATATGATGGAGTACAGGCAAGCACAGACGAACCAAAATCTTTCATCACAGAAAGCTGACGCTTGGTATTACCCCCACTGATCGGAAGAACAACAGCACCAATTTTTCTCGCTCCGTAGTGTACTCCTAAACCACCTGTAAAGAGCCCGTATCCAAAAGCATTATGGACGATGTCATTTCTGGAAGTCCCCCCCATAGATAATGTACGTGCCATAACCTCAGACCACAAATCTATATCTCTTTGCGTATATGCATCAACTACCGGTTTCCCTGTTGTTCCTGAAGACGTGTGGATTTCCACGATATCCTTCTTGTCTACTGCCAATAAGCCATAAGGGTAAACCTCACGAAGCTCATCTTTAGTAAGAAACGGTAATTTTACTATATCCTCTATCGATTCTATATCCGACGGTTTAACCCCGATATTGTCCATTTTGTTACGGTAAAATTCAATCCGTTCATACGCATTAAACACAATATTCTTGAGACGTTTTCCCTGAAGCTTTCGTAATTCTTCTCTGGGCATAGTCTCGTCTTGAGAATTCCAGATCATTCAGGACTCCTAACCTATATAAAACGAAATTTAATTTTCTTCGAAAACCTGTATGGTAACATAATATTTGGAGATGAAAAAGAGGAAATTAACCTTTAAAAAAGAATAAACGAGCATAGATGTAAGCAATTGATTCGCCTATTACCTCCCGAACTCCTTCACTATACAAAAACCAGAATACAGGATTATAATCCCTGTTCGGGATTGCTATTGTTCCAACATCAACCTGATTTCCAAAAACTTTTTTAAACAGATATCCGCTTCTTCGAGTGTGGGCACCAAGTGAGCAAACCTCAAAAGAATTAATACTTTTACCAGAGTCCTTCATCCATTTTTTTAAAGAAAGGGCAGATTGATATGTACGATCCTTTTGGCTGTAAGGAGCTGGTACAGTAACAATCAACGATTCTACAACTCCTATCGATTTAAGCGTTGCAGTTGCAAGATCTGCATATGTTTTATACTCTTTTAAATATGATCCGTCCTTGAGAGGTCCTCCTGTGGTAATTATTAACTCATAATCACCCGTTTTCATAAAAGATGCAACCTGTTCAAGACAATAATCCGGCATCCATCCTTCAACAACCAGTATCTCACTTTTTACCTGTTTTGTATGTGATAAAAATGGATTTATCAAAAACAGTGAACAACCCAGACCCGTTAATAGAATAGTTAATAATGTTATCCAGCCGATAAAAGTCGGAACTATACAACTGCATTTCCTGGTAAATTGAGGTAATCGCATATAATGTAGAAAATAATTCAAATCATTTACATGATCTGATTTTTTAAGCTGGTAGCCCTATTAAAAATAACAAATTGCCATTCAATGATCGGTTACAAAATAAACTATCAAACCATAATAGAGCCTGTTTGAGGTGAAACTCATAAACCACCTCCAAAAATAGCTTTAAACTATATCGGAATATAAGGGTTAGCAAAAAAAACTCACCTCAAAGATTCGCTGTTATTTGGAGGTTGAATTATTATTTTAACTTAACAGTAAAATTTTTTTCTATATTTACTATTGTATTGTTTCAATTAATCAGTTATAATAGATATTCAGTTTTTAGCAAAAACAGTGATACCCTTCAAAGTTCACATCTAATGAGAATACTTCATCAACTTTAAATCGAAGGATTCACTTGCAATTCAACCATTAAATCGATTAACAAAACCATTCGCTTTAAAGCGGTAAAAAAAGTTGGTACACTCGGATGATAAAGCATTTCATAACAACGGTTGCTGTAATGACAACATTTTTAATCGTTTCGTGCACTACTCCAAGGCAATTGCCGGCATATCATAAATACGATCAACAACCTTTGGGAGATCAATCAAAAACAGCCTTATTCGTTAAACTGGATTCAATAAATATAAAATATATAAACAACGTTTCACCTGTTTCAAACACAGAATTCAATGATTCTTTTTACCTTGATGCTGCAAACGAACTTGCATCTTTCAGGATATCAGATCTTTTTAACATTTCAGGCGACCAGATTGTAAGCCTGAATACAAAAGAACACACCAATAAAACAAAAATTCAATTCTCAATTATTGAAAACGATACCCTTTTAAAAGATTCAGCATGTGAGATAATAAAAGAGATGGCCCAAAAAAGTAATGTAGATTATGTTATTGTACCTTATTCCTGTGAAATTAAATACAGCACACTTCAACCTGAATCATGGAGAAACTATTCGGGAAGTTATGAACAGCCTGTAACTTATACAGCTTCAGCCAATTTTCACCTTCAGATCTGGAATAACAAAGGAGAACTGCTGTTCGAAAAAAAAGGTTCTGGTAAAAATGGGCGTCCAATGTTCTATAATACTTTTAAAAGAAAAAAGCCTGACGAAAATATTGTTTCATACGCAAAAAAACTTTACGCACCGCCAATGGTAAGAGCATTGAATGAAGCAATCCGGTATGCAATAAATTATTAGATTATCTTTAGGACTTTTCAAAAAAACAAAAATGATAACTTTATCATTTTTTCACCAATCAGGTCTGAACAAAATCCAACATATATCAAGACGATATTTTAATAATGATCGAACGACTGTTTTTTATAATCTTTATAAATTTTCCATGTACTCTCAATTAAAGTATCAACATCACTGTATTTAGCTTTCCAGCCCAGCACTTTCAAGGCAGTTTCTGATGAAGCTATCATTTTGGCAGAATCACCAGGTCGCCTTGGAACAGTTAAAACCGGTATTTTAACACCAGTTATTTTACAGGCAGTCCCTATCATCTCTTTTACGCTTACTCCATTTTGACTACCAAGATTCAGGGTAATACTTCTGTTTTCTTCTGATATATGCACCAGTGCCTTGACATGAGCTTCAGCCAGATCATTTACATGAACATAATCCCTTACCCCGGTTCCGTCCGGCGTATCATAATCATCTCCAAAAATCAGAATTTTATCTCTCATTCCCGCTGCTGTTTCCATTATGACCGGGAGCAGATTTTGCGGATTACGTTCCAATCCCTTTATGCGTCCTTTTATATCATATCCTGCAGCATTAAAATACCGGAGCGCAGCAAACCGTATGTTTTTGAGTTTGTCATACCAGTCAAGTAAACGTTCAATTTCAAGTTTCGTAAATCCATAAAAGTTCTCCGGTGATACAGGATGATTTTCATCCAGAGGTAAATACTTCGGCTCACCGTATACAGCAGCAGATGAAGAAAAAACAATGTTCCTGACACCTGTACTCACTGCAGCATTTAATATATTGATTGTACCGGAAATATTATTAAGTGCATACTTATGCGGCTGAATCATACTTTCGCCCGCAGCTTTGTATGCAGCAAGATGAATTAAAGCATCATATTTCTCCTCCATTACCACACGAACCTGCTCAAAATTAAGTATGTCACCATGAACAAATGATACATCAGTGAACAAATTTTCCCGGCTGCCACTCGAGAGATTATCAAAAACAGTTACTGAATAACCGTTATCCAACAAAGTGCGAACAACATGACTTCCAATATATCCTGCACCACCTATCACCAATACTTTCATACGGCTTTCTCTCAATCTGATGTTTTTTTCAGTGCAGCCAGAAGCGCGGCGCCAAATTCAGTTGAAGCTCTCTTGTTCGGTTTCTCTTTTCTTTGTTTTTTTATGAACTCCGAAACATCTTCGTTTTCCTCTTCCGATTTTCTCATTCCATAAGAAAGTGAGATTCTGCGATTTTCCTTATCAACCGACTCAACAGAAACTGTTATTTCGTCACCCTCTTTAATCGAATCTTTTTTATCGGGTACGATCCTGGAAAAAACCAGCAAACCAGTTACCCCCTCAGCAAGATCTACAAAGTATCCATATCGACTTTTTTTAACCACAGTACCAGCGATTTCCGATCCAACAAAAAATCTTTCTTCTACATCACGCCATGGATCATTTGTAACGTCTTTAAGACTAAGTGAAACTGCTTTTTTTGTTTCATCTATATTTAAAATTGTAACATTTACCAGATTCCCTTCCTGAACAATCTCAGAGGGATGATGTACCCTCTTTGCCCACGACATTTCTGATATATGTACCAACCCCTCAACACCTGGATACAATTCAACAAACGCTCCAAAATTTGTAAGGCGGGTTACTTTTCCCTGAACAGATTGACCAACAGATAATTTGTCTTTAATCCTGCTCCAGGGATCATCAAGAACCTGTTTTATTGACAGTGAGATTTTTGAATTATGTAATGGTCTTTTTTTCTCAATTTTTAGAATAAGGAATTCTACTTCCTGACCAACCTCAAATGACTCTTCAAGCTTTTCTGCTCTCTCCCAGGAAATTTCTGATATATGCACCAGTCCTTCAATACCTTCACCCAAATCAATAAATAATCCAAATTTAGTTATTTTTGTTATTTTTCCCTTTAATACTTCCTTTTGAGCTATCACGTTGTTCAGTTTTTCAAATTGGCTATCCAGATCCTGTTCAAGCAAGGGAATCCGGCTTAATACAATATTTCTTCCACCCTCAGAAATCCTTGAAATAACAAAATCCAGTGTCTTACCCAGATATGTGTTTACATCTTCAGTAAATTTAATATCTATTTGGGAAACCGGACAGAATGCCCTGTATCCCATAACCTTGACATTCAATCCACCTTTATTGATCCCTGTTACCTTACCCTGAACAGGAATTTTATTGTTAAGTGCATCCTTAAGCTCCTGAATATTAGCAGTATATCCACCTATGCTTTTACTTAAAACAGTCTCTCCAGGAGTATTGGAAATCACATAAGCACTTATTTGATCTCCTGTTTTCACCACTATAGACCCGTTACTTTCCTTAACTTCACTTATTTTTATCATGGCTTCATTTTTACCGCCTATATCAACAAAAACATATTCTGATCCAATTCGGGTAACAGTACCGGTGATTTTGGAACCTGGTTTGATATCAGTACGAATTTTCTGGTCGTATTTATCGATTAAATTCATCAAGTCTTCTGATGACTGGTCCTTTTTTAGATTTTCGTCAAAAAAATGATCTTCCTTTTTGTCGTACATAGAGATTTCTCCTGAAAAAACAGTAATGAAGGCACCCGGAAAAAAGTGTGGGTGAGTAAAATAGCTTATTGATCTGTAATTAATCAAAAAAAACGGTCCAAAAGTGTGATATATACATACTTTTTTACCGAATATATCAATACGATCTATTTAATCCCAAATTTAACCGATCTGTTTTCTTATACTTAACCCGATAATAGATTACAGGATTAATATTGCAGAATAGTTACTTATTTCAATCTGGCATAAGATTTGATACTTTTTTGAGGTCCACCAGGTATCAAGAAAAACCTGGAATTATCGCGAACCCTTCTTTGGGGCTAAACATGACAGGATATTATGCAAAATAGCCAATCCCGATTCAATTTTTTACATTTGAAACACCTGGGTGCCAAATGTAAATTATATACAGGTACATTTTTTATAATTTCTGACTCTGCTTCAACCAGGCCTCTTTCGATTCCCAAAAAATATCTGATCACTATAGCCTTGATATTCTTGATCAGTTTAGGAGGACTTACAAAAAATATTTTTTTATCAGCTTTAACCCTGGAAAATAAAATTCTGCTTAAAATTGATATCCACAACTATTATCGACTTAAAAACGACGAATTCGTTTTAAATCAAAATTTAACAGAAGCTATCAGGAAATCATCCATTAAATCAACAAATGACAGAAATCAATTTCTTCCAGCAGATTTCGCCGTACTCGTAGATTCCTGCAATTATTCCGGGCAAATTTATCCTGTTTCTTTGTCGTTTCCAAAATCTATAGAAAATAATAATAACATCGATGAGGATGTTTTCAATCTTGATAATATTTGCTTTCCTATAGAAATTCCCGCTTTTATATGTCCTGCGATGGGACGATTTTCCTCTTTTTTTGGAATCAGAACCGATCCCGTATATGAAGGATCTGCATGGCATAATGGAATTGATATAGCCGGACCACTTCTTTCTCCGATACACTGTTCCGCAGACGGAATTGTTATTTTTGCAGGAAACAAACCTCGTTGGGGTAACGTAGTAATAGTAGACCATTTCGGAAACGGATTTCAGTCTATTTATGCTCATCTATATGGTTTCGGAGTCAAAAATGGTGATACTGTAAGTTCAGGCTACAGAATAGGACTGCTGGGTAATACCGGAAAAAGTACAGGCCCGCATCTACATTTCGAAATACGTTATCTTGGAAAACCTGTTGATCCACTACCGTTTTTGATTCCCGATGAAGTCGTCATTGATTAATTCAAGTTTTTCATCAAGTTACTATTTCTGGAAATGTTAAAATCATATGCTTTGGAAAACAGTGTGCGTTTTTATTATCTTTCTCGATCTCATGAATTCAATGTACCTGTCTGATAATACACAAAATTTATTTTATCATACATGTTTGCTGGAATATGTTTAAATAAACAATATGTTTTTTCTTCTCACCCGGCAAAACCGATTTGAATTGAACAAATCAATGCTTTCAGGATTCCCTGACGCGCGCTAAAGGAGAATTGTTTTAAATGAATATTACCGCTCAGCTAATTGAGGATTTCAAATTTCAACCTTCGCAGGTTCAAAATACAATTTCGTTGTTTGATGAAGGTGCTACTGTTCCATTTATAGCCAGATACCGCAAAGAACGAACAGGTTCTCTTGATGAGATTCAGATTCGCGATCTTCTTCATAAATACACCTACTACAAAGAACTCGATGAAAGAAGGTCGACTATTCTCGAAAGCATCCGCTCTCAGGACAAACTAACTCCCGATTTGGAGAAACGAATAAATGAAACACTTAGCAAAACCGAGCTCGAAGATCTATATCTCCCATATAAACCTAAACGTACAACCAGAGCTACTAAAGCTAAAGATGCTGGTCTGGAACCTTTCTCCCACTGGCTCGCAGAGCTTCAGGATTCTCAAGCTGACATTCTGATCAAGGCAACAGAATTTATCAACAAGGAAAAGGGGTATGACACTCCAGAAAAAGTATTGGCAGGTGCCCGGGATATTCTTGCTGAAGAGTTATCTGACAATGCTGATATCCGAAAATGGATGAGAGAACTGGCCATTGAAGAAGGTTTTATTTTAAGTGAGGTGAAAAAAGATTATGAAGGCAAGAAAACCAAATTTGAAATGTATTATAATTACAAAGAAAAAGTAAGCAGCCTCCCGTCACATAGAACTCTTGCGATGTTAAGGGGTGAAAGAGAAAAAGTTCTTCGATTATCACTCCTTATCCCTGAAGAATCAGCTAAAAATCACCTGACAAAGGAATTAATTAAATTTCCACAAAGTACCGCCGCTCAACAGCTTCAGCTTGTTGTAGAAGATTGTTTTAACCGTCTTCTTTTACCTGCAACCGAAACCGAAATACGTAAAGAGATAAGGGATAGAGCCGACTCGGAAGCAATAAAGGTTTTTGGAGAAAACCTTGAGGGTCTGCTTTTATCACCACCAGCGGGACGTAAAGCAGTTATTGGCGTAGATCCGGGATTTCGTACTGGCTGCAAACTTGCTGTTATTGATGATACCGGAAAATTTGTTGAGCATGCCACAATTTATCCTAACCCCCCACAGAAAAATGCCGAGGAAGCAAGTGCTGTAATTCTTTCTTATTGCCAAAAATATGATATTAGACTTATAGCAATTGGTAACGGAACCGCCAGCAGGGAAACTGATGAATTTGTAAAAGGGGTTATAAAAAATATTCCTACCGAAAAACCCCCCGTAAGTGTAGTTGTAAGCGAATCAGGTGCAAGTATATACAGTGCATCAGATGTAGCTATCAAGGAATTCCCGGACCTGGACCTTACAGTAAGAGGCGCGATTTCAATTGCCCGAAGACTTCAGGACCCTCTCTCTGAACTTGTAAAGATTGATCCTAAATCTATTGGAGTCGGACAGTATCAACATGACGTAAATCAGACCAGACTTAAAAACTCCCTCGATGAAGTAGTTGAAAGCTGCGTAAACCGCATTGGTGTTGATGTCAACCTGGCTTCTGTAGAACTTTTGAAATACGTGTCCGGTTTGAATCGGCTGATTGCTTCCAATATTGTTTTACATCGTAACCAGCATGGCGCATTTGATTCAAGGGCATCCTTATTGAAAGTTCCAGGTATGGGAGAAAAAAAGTTTCAGCTTGCTGCCGGATTTCTGAGAATTCCAGGATCTTCCAATCCCCTCGACAATTCATCTGTTCACCCGGAAAGGTATGAACTGGTTAATAAAATGGCAGATGAACTGAAAACAAACGTACATCACCTTATTGGTAATTCGACTCTGATCAGGTCTATTGATAAGAACAGATTTGTTTCTGATGAAGCTGGTCTTCCTACAATTGAAGATATCCTGCTGGAACTTGTAAAACCCGGACGTGATCCCCGTGAAGAATTTCGATATGCAAAATTTGATGAATCTGTTATGGAAATCAGTGATCTTAAAGAGGGTATGCTGCTTGAAGGTACCGTAACCAATGTAACTAATTTTGGTGCTTTTGTAGACATTGGAGTGCACCAGGACGGCCTGGTACATATCTCGGAACTCGCTGATAAATATGTAGACGACCCCAGGAAAGTAGTTAAAGTCGGCCAAGTTGTGAAAGTAAAGGTTTTAAAAGTTGAACAGGAACTTAAAAGGGTAGCTTTGTCGATGAAATTAGAGAATTCTTTCTCGGGACACGGCAAAAAACACTCTGATAAAAATCGTTCTGAAAGAACACCTTCAGACCGCAATGCCCTTGCAAAGAAGTTTTCAGTTCAGAGTGATAAAAAGCAAAAGCTTAAAACAGTTAAACCAAAATTTAATATTAGGCAGATAATGCCCTGACAACCAGAATCTGAATAGAAACGATTATTCAACTTTTCATGGTCCTGGAATACCTCGACATAAGCGATAGTGATCATCATACGATATATGATCTTCACGGCTATATGATATCTTCTGCTGGTTGCTTTGCAGATATCATTCCTGGTTTTTGGCTTATATTTTAATGAAAACTATTATCAGGAATTCGATTGATATCATATTTTCGAATTCCTAATTTGAACGTACAGTATTATATGCAGATAAGAGCACTACAAGTGTTGTGGATATTACCGATATCAGAGGTACAACTATATTGGAAAATCTCTTATTCTCTATAGAAACTGGTACAACTATTATGTCTCCTGGTTCTATTTCTTTTGTTTCTTTTGAAACCACAGTACCATTATAGTTTACCATTACAAAAGTGTTCTTTTTGTCTGCCCTCTTCTGAAACCCGCCAGCTTTATTTATATAATGAGAAATGTTTTTACCAGGCTCAAATGATACACCTCCGGGGTCTTTCACACTTCCACTCACATATACATAATGTTCTATTGGAGGTATATATATCTGGTCATTTGACTGCAAATAGATTTCATGCCCATTTCTCAGGTATAACACTGTATGATCAGCTTTACTCACAAGTGATGTCATAGCAGAATTTATCTCAGGTCTTACTTCCTGAGTAACCAGGTTTTCGGATATTCTTTTATTATTTCTCAAAATTACAGCTCTATTCATATCACCATGCTGTGATGGTCCACCAGCCTGAGTAATAAGTTCTTTAGCTGTAACGGCATCTTTATAAATCGGATATGCTCCCGGCCGGACAACTTCACCAGTAACAGATGCAGTAAATACTTCCGGGTAGTTCTCCTTTCGTGCAACAGTAATCATATCCCGGTCCTGAAGAGAATAGGGCTCTCTTTGTTTGTAATTTATTGTAGTCACCTTACGACTCCCGTCAAGAGAGTTGATCCTCTGAACTATTATCTTTGTCGAATCCGCTGATGGCCTCATATGTAAACCATCAAGGAATTCACATATATCTTCACCTTGCAATACCGGAATCAATCCGAAAATTGAATCGATCTCTCCTGAAATAAAAACTTTTTGCTTTGGATATGAAACAGAAATTTCATCACCCGGATAAATATACGGATTTTGACTGTCATCACCTTTATACAAATACTTGAGTAAATCATACTGTTTGATATCTTCCATCTGTATACATTTTATTTGCCTGAGATCAATTTCGGATAAAGATGGCAGCTCTCCATCATTGGAATGAACTATTGCATCCAACAAGCGATAATTTCCCGGCAAATTTACTGTTCCCGGATTTTTAACCGGACCTCTTATATAAATAGTACTGTTTTTAATTTTATTTAATGATATATAAGCTTCCTTTTTAAAATTACTTTTGAAGTAATCCTTGATCTCTTTTTTTGCATCAATTAAAACCTTTTTTCCTATTTGGATTATACCTATTTCGGGGACAAACAAATCCCCATTACTATTAATCGTGCCATAGTAAAACATGGATCCTTTTACAGAAACAAAAAACTCATCACCACTCCCGATAATATATGATGAATCATTAATTGAATTATCTGCAGACATTTTTGTTCTTTGATATATCATATCTTTTTGATCTTTTGAATACATATCTTTGAGATTATATTCGGCATCTTTCTCAATAAGCGAGCTGTTTAAATCATAAGCTGACAGAAAAGTGCTAAACAATATGATTAATAAGGTTATTACCATGTTATAACTCCTGTTTAATTGTTGTACTTTGGAACAGATCTCTTTTTCCTGTTTCCGAAGTATCAGTTTCGAATTGAATCAGTACAGCTAAAAACCAGGCTCCCCAAACTTGTGTTGAAGGGAAATACGGTATAGAATCAAACATACCCAAGAATAATGTAACACTTAAACCTATTAACAAACCATATAGCCTGTTATCTTTGCTAATACGCAATTTTACTACAACTGAATATATGCAAATTATTATTAGTGTCGCACTTATTATAAAACCAATTATTCCATTTTCAGATAATATGGTTAATGGCATATTATGTGCATGAGGTAATACGAAAAAATTAGAATTATACGCCGATAAGTTTATCTCTGAAAAATATGTTCTCATAAATTCGGCAAAATTACCATTCCCTATACCAAATAAAGGATGGGCCATAAATGCTTTTGCCGCAACTACCCACGCAACGATTCTGCCCATATTACTTACATCGATTTCACCTTTTATCATTGAATCAAAACCTGATTTTATTATTAAGTTCTCTGGTAGGATAACCCAGACAGCAACCAGTATTAACAGCAATGAAATATTTGTTGACAATGCCAACCATATTTTTTTTCCGAAAGTTATTGACATTGTATTAATCTTGGAGACAACAATTAACATACTTGTAAATGCAAAACCAACGAAACTCATTCTGGTACCAGTCCTGATCATAATAAAAATAACAGGTATTGTTACTGCAGAAGCCAATAGCAAACTCGGTTTTTTTGAAAGCAACTCAATTGAAATCCACGTAGCCCATAATATGACAATTACTACACCAAAAGCTGTAGCACTTTGCATGGGTCCTTTGATCCTCAAGGCACCTGTGATAAAAAACTCGAAAAAACCATACACTATAATAAATAATAAATGTAGTAAAAAAACCTGTTTGATTTTCTGAATATCCCAAGGTACAAACTGTGTAAACACGAAAAACAAACCGGTTTCAATGTACAACATATACCAATCTACCCGGATAATGTTCGGCTTTAAAACGATAAGAAATAGAATGTAAACAGTAACCAAAGATACAGTGATAAAAAACAGCTTAGTATTTGGGGGCTTCTCTAAGAGGCAAAAAAGCATTAGAACAAAAAACACGATTATAAATAGAGTTAGCCGCGACAACCCTGCTCCTGAAAAATAGATCACATGATTTGCAGTAATAACAACAGCAAACAAAAATGAATAATTTCTTGTTGCATATAAGTATGTCAATGAACCTAAAAAGAAAGTCAATACTATAATACTTACTAATGAATGCTCATTCCCGGATAATAGTATTACAGGTAAAATTGAAGATATAATCAAAAATAAAGAATTAGATATGTTTTTTGATTTCATGGTTTCATTGCAGATATTAGCTCTTTTAACCTCTGCCCGTTTCCATTTCCGGGAATTTCATCATGAATCAATGCTCTTAATACGATATAAGAAGTACTTAAACAAAAAGAAATTAAGAATGCTGCAATCGCCCATTTCGCACGCTTGGGTTGCGTTTTCCAGTCGGGATAATACGCATCCTGCACGATTTGAATAACTGGAGTTGATCTGCTCACCTGTGCTTCAGCTAAAGCCAGCTCTTTTGAAATCACCCCAATAAAATCCCTTAATATCTGAATCTGGTTAAGTTTTATTTTTTCAAATAATAACTTTTCCAAACCCCAGTCAGTATTAATAAATACCGATTTTCTACTTGGCTGATAATCACTTTTATTTTTTTCTCTCAATGTGTTAAATTCATCCTGCAGTATTGATATTATATCCTTATATTTCTCATCAATCGAAATACCCGGCCCTAGTGATTTCCTGATCAATTTTTGATCAATTTTAAAAGTTTTTAGTTTACTTTCATAAGTTGAAAGTGCAGCCAGAGATATTTCTATTTGTTTTTCTATATTTATAACATTATTATTTTTATAAAAGCTAATCAGTTCTTTGTTAATGCTTTCCAGACTATCAATTAATTGCTGCTGTTTTTCCAATAAAAAATCTCTGTTTAATTCCTGACGTTCTTTTTGCAGTTTAATATATCGTTTATCTGCTTCCAAAACTATTGTTTTTACCAGTTTTACAGCCAAATCCCTATCTTCACCCTTATATCCACAATAAATTATTCCATTATTTGAAACTCCAATATTAAGATCCTTAACAAAACTTTTCAGAATAAGATCCATAGATTTTTTTTTATACAAACTATCTAATTTGAATCTTTTGATTGCCAACAACAGGTTTTCCCTTCCTTCAAGAATTTCTAAAAAAAGCTCAGCAGTCTCGTCCTGAAAGGGATCACCAAATAAACTGCTTAAATTCTTATTCATATCAGATAAAATATTGAATTTTGTACTGTTTGAATCATCAACCCGGACCCGTAACTCTGTGTAATATATTTTGGGAAATAAACACGCTATGCCAAAGCTTGCGACAGAAGCAAAAAATGTTATAAGGATTATAAATCTTTTGTTTTTTGCAATTAATATTAATACATCCATCAATTTCATAATTCAATTCCTGAAAACAAATAGTCCCTTTAGATTAAATTTTTCATAATTCAGCAATAAATATACTACCTAATCTTCTCTATTAAAAGAAGCCTCACACTAGTAATTGTAGAATCTTGTGTATTGATTCCTGTGGACACCCTATTCCACAGCCATACTATTTATTTTTCGTATTCTTTAAGAACTTTATATAATATTCGTTCCATTTTTAAGGCCGCTTTTTCCCAAGTGTAATCCTGTACTGTCTTATATCCCTCTTTTGCGATCTGGTCCCTCAACAAACTGTATTCTAATAATTTTTTTAATGCATTGTAAATACTTACCGGATCATTAGAATTAACTATTAACACATTTTTTCCATTATTAACAGACCTGATACACCCTACATTAGTAGCAACAACAGCACACCCGCAGGCCATTGCTTCCATTGGGGGTAACCCCCAGCCCTCCTGATGGCTTGGGAAAATGAATATTGTTGCTTTTTGATATAATGAAATCAGCTTTTCCACAGGTGGATTCTGTATATAATTAAACCCTGAATCAAGATATTCTGGCCTCTGATAAATACCGAATAATGTAACTTCAATATCAGAGTACTCCTTACTAATCATATTCAAGGCAGATATTCCATCCTTGCTTCCTTTTAATTCCTGTTCATGGTAAAGCATAAGTATGGAATTTTTAATTTCTTTTTTTTCCGGTGGAATAAACTTATCAAGCCTGATACCATTTACAATCTCTCCTGTAATTTCTCTATTAAATTTGTTTTTCATTAATTCTGAAAGCCATGGTGAAATTGTTATCAGTTTTAAAGGAAGTTCATAAGATTTGTTTATCAGATTCGTATTATCAAACCAGTTTTCATAGTCTTGAATAAAATAAAATTTTCTCCCCTTTCTAAGCGGCAATTTTGCAACATTAAATGCAGTTATCCATGTAGTTGCAACTGTTACATCGGCATTTTTTATAAAAAATTTATTAATAATCGGAACTGGTTTTACCGGGACATGTTCAAAATGCCAGGTTATTAAATTTTTTTTCTTTCTGAATACATTCCTGACCAGGAGAGTAATAAATATTTTAATTTTTCTTGACGATTTTAACTTCGGAGGCATCAAATTCCAATATGGGACCAATGGATAATAAATTTCCACATCGTGACCTAAAGCATTCAGTTTTCGATAATATTCCAGCACAACAATTATTCCACCTGTTTTGACAATAAAAGGCAAAATAAAATTTATTTTTAATTTCTTTTCCAAATTATTCCTTAAAATATTTACACATTTAAAGAATCAACAGGCTGTAAATCATATTTTTTAAATATATTCTGACTAATTTTCAATAAATCTTTATATGAAAATAATACAAAAAAGATTATATATATGGCCGTGTAAATAGCCAGACCCATAAATAATCTGAATATATTTACAGAAAAATAATCCGAGATTACATAAAGCAGGGCAGCAGGAATAACTGCGGGACTCCATGCCAAAAAAATCTCTTTTGATATATTGCAACTTATATATTTTTTGATTTCTATAAACAATAGAACCATTGATATATTAACAATTATATTAGAAATTCCGAAACCATATATTCCAATAAAAAAGATCAACAATCCTCCTATACCAAGTGTAATAATTGTCCATAACATAGTATGTTTCAAAATAACCTTGGGATAACCCAGTGCGTTTAACAAACTGGCACATACAAACATTGTAGGAATAGTTAAGTTAGCCGACCAAAGAAAATAAAACAATGGATTAATAATCATCCATTTACTGCCTACTATAAATCTGATAAATGGTTCATTCATGACAAGAATAAAAATTCCAAAAACTGCTGTAAATGCGTTACATAATCGTATACACATTTTAAAAAGGAATTTTAATTCATCCTCTTTATCCCTGGCTCTTGAAAATGCAGGCAAAAACAGTCTGCTCAATATTGAAATAAACAGTACCGGAAATGCTGCGATTGTTGAAGCCATATTAACTGTACCGGTTTGTGCTATACCCAATATTGCACCAATTATTACCGGAGAAATAGAATCTTTGGCCAAACCTATATAGATATTTAACTGATATGGGATTCCAAATTTAAGATGTTCTTTCAGAACTTTCAGATTCATTTTAAATTCAAACCTGAATGGTTTTATGACATTTACCAGTATGCTTCCAATCAGGGTACGAAGTAATAAGGCAACACAAAAACTATATGGGCCATAGTTTAGATATGACATTAAAACAGCCGTCCCGTTATATACTGCTGCCTGAATTATTTCTATTATCGTCAGCCATCCAAATTCGAGGTTTCTCTCGAGCCTTATTGTTGGAATCGTTTTAAACACAATAATTAAAATTGATAATGACAGAATATTAAAAAATACAGCATAATCCTGTGGCAATTTGTAAAGCTTGCACAACTGTGGGCCAATGAAAATAAGTGTAATGAAAATTATTGTACTTAATATACATTGTATAGTGAAAATAGTCGTTTCTTCTTCATATTCCGGTTTTGTTTTTTGCCTTATCAAGCTCGCTGCTAACCCGATATCTCCGAAATTTATAATAAAAGAAAGCAGATAAAAAAGGACTCCATAAAAACCATAATCTTTTACCGATAAAAATCTGGCCAGGAAAATAGATCCCATAAAATTCATGAACTGAACAAGCACCTGCCTTAAAAGCAAAAGCATTGATCCATGAACAGACCTGTAAGTAATTGAATTGGTTTTGTTTTTCATGAGTTAAAATATGTGAAGCACAAAAAAGGCTTTCTTACAAATCCTTACTGGTTTCTGATTTTAATATCTTTTTGCGATACAATATACATAATCACTTTCAATAACATTGTTGTTTATCATTTCTATTTCATTAATGATAAGTTTTTCCAGTATTGCACTTCCTTGTTTGTCTACTTCAAAATTTGAAGTGATTCCATTAAGTAAAGGGCTTATTATTGTGCCTCCGGTCTTTGCACAATAAACTATTTTCAAGTTTCGTTCTAGTATATTCATTATTTCGCTTGATCGCACAGCTTCTGATGGATCAACTTTTAAAAGATCTTTCATGTTTACATTAACTTCGCATTCTTTTACAATGCCGTTCCACCTTTTTCTATATTTTTTCGGTATTTCTAACAACAGTCCATTCACGATATCAAGTTGTTTTTCTGTAAACTGCAAATGGTTTGGACCTATGTATTCACGCATGATAAACAGTCCTTCTTTTTTTAATCCTTTTTGTATCTGTTCAAATAAGTTTTCGAGGTTTTTAACGTGATGAACTGTCCCCTGAGCAAATATTAAATCATATTCATCTTCATTTAAAACTATGTTGTTAAGATCAGAAACAATATATTCAATTTGGTTCAATCCTCTTTTTTGAGCTTCCAACCTTTGACGGGCTATCAATTTGGCAGCTATATCTATCACTTTAAAGTATGAAAACTGGCCTGTTTCACAAAAAGCCATTTCAGGTTTTACAATTTCAGAACACCCGATACAAAGACCGGTCAGACGTTCTCTATTTTTCAAACTGTTGTTTAAATAATCTATTGAAAATGACACATGATCTTTCTCCTCACTCCCGGTCATCATTTTCTTTTGATATTTATCAACCAGATCGGACATTTCCCAGTAAAATTTAAATCCCCCTGATCCATACCATGCAGCAGTATCCCAATGTTCTGAAGAATAACCAAAAACATGTAATTTCATTTTGATCTTTTCAATAATTTTCATTATAAACACGACAAAAAACATTTTTACCCTATATAATAAAAATCTCATCGTTCTCTCCATTATTTCTTTTTGAGTATTGGGAAAATGTAATCATCTCCAGGATTTTTCTCCATGTTTTTTACTGAATTGCCCTATAAGAGGATATATGTACCGGTATGTAAACAATTTGAGAAAATATCTGGAAACAAAAAAGGTTTTACCATTATGGGAAAACGCCTCTCTTGCTTGTTTTATCAGCATTCGATGCAATTCATTAAAAGCCCTTATCCCATTTAACGAAAATCCGGTCAGAATTGATTGAACAGGTGTATTTGGATTATCTTTTACAGGTCCAATTGCATTTGAGGAATGCTTTCTGTATTTGATTAACGGTTCTTCTATAAACCCAACTATTCCATTTATTGAAGCATTTATCAACAGCCACCAATCATGCATTATCGCTCCAGATCCTATAGGCAGAGATTCCTTCAACAATTCCCTGTTAAACATCATTGAGCATCCTGGAGCAGCATTTTTAAAACACAGATAATAAATATCATCAAGTAAATTAAGATTAAAACGATGATTTTTTAAAAAGGATTTATTAATAATCTGTCCGGATTCATCTATAATTTCGAGATCTGAAAAAACCATGAGTGGAATTTTCCCATGCTTTTTTTCAAGCATGTTAATATATTTAAGCTTCTCATATATTTTGTTTTTCATCCATATATCATCCTGATCGCATAACATTATTGTTTCTGCTTCAACTTTCCTAAGCAAATAAGCGAAAGCTCTAAGTGCCCCCCTGTTTTCCTTTAACTCATTTTCCACTCTAATAATATCAAGCCGATCTCTATAACTATCAACAATCTGAGCAGATTTATCAGAAGATCCATCATCATAAGTAATTAATTTGAATTTTTTGTACGTTTGGGATACCAGTGAATCCATTAACTCATTTAAATATTTTTCACCATTAAATGTGGGTAAAAGTATCTCTATGTAATCCATACTATTTTGCTACTTTCTTAAACCCTTGTCTTACCTGAACAAGATGTTTCTATTAAACCATTTACTTTAATTTGATTTTTTTATTCTGTATACATGATTCATTATTGCACCATCATCGGATATAGTGATTTAAGCAGCTTTCTTCTCATTAAGATGATGACACCATCTAAAACCGGATATGTTGTATGGCATTCGGAACATAAAAAAGAATCCTCGGCTTTTACAATTGCAGACTCCCGGTTCCTATGATTACATTCCGGACAAATCAAAACCTCCTCAACAGTTTTATACGATACAGACAAGTTACCTTCTTTTTTGCATATTCCACTTTTGGAGAATACTGTGAATTTCTTCACAATTAAACTCACCTTCTATAGTTTCTACTCCATTGATTTGTTGATTCACAAGTTTTTTCAGAAATGTAATTTCTCCTAACTTATTTTCTTCACTTTGCTCATTTTTCTGTCCCAAATTGTACATCCTGTTCATAAATTATTATTTTTATATTCCTTTATTTTTCGGAGAAAAATTGTCGTTACCACTCGTTTCTGTTATAATTCTAAACTGGAATGGTAAAAATCATATAGTAGAATGCCTCTCCAGCGTTACTGCTTCAACCTATTCAAACCTTGAAATTATTGTAGTTGATAACAATTCGACTGATAATTCACTAGATCTGATCCAAGGTTTTAAAAATATATCACTGATACGCAATCCACATAATATTGGCTTCTGTGCGGGTAACAATAAAGGTTTTGCTTACGCAAAAGGAAAATATATCGTAACGCTGAACAATGATACGGCAGTAAACCCACACTGGCTGGAAAAACCTGTTGAGCTACTTGAAAGAGATAACTCTATTGGAATCATAAGCTGCCGACAAATGGACTATTTTAACCATAACAAGATTAATGGCTTATTTCATTATGCTGATAAACACCTCTCATTTAGTTCTTTTGGTTTTGGTGAATTGATCCAGGACAAGCATTTAAAATCAGGCTTAGTTATTGGGGCTAACGGTGCATCATCAATTTTCAGAAAAACACTAATTAATTCCATTGGCGGTTTTGATGAGCGTTTTTTTGCATACCACGAAGATTGTGACATATCAATGCGTGCTTTTTTATCCGGATGGAAATGTTTATATGTACCAGAAGCAGTCATATTTCACAAAGAAGGTTCCAGCTTAAAAAAGAAAAATAAAATTTTCCGCTATTATCTTGAACGCAACCGTATATGGTTTCTATATAAATATTTTCCACTTTCCTTTTTATTGAAACACCTGCTTAATCTGGTTTTCTGGGAATTGAGAGTTTTCAGAACCATGGTTTTAAAGGAACATACAATAAAACTGTATTTTTATGCGAAAAAAGATGCCCTTGGAGGATTATCAATACTTAAAAGGGAAAGGCAAAAATATATCACTCTCTTTAAAAACAAAAGCGTTGAATTTAATAAATTTATGATTAACAAAAAACTACCTTACACCTAATTTCAGGCTGTGCCTAAATATCCACATGATTTTTCACCTATATTAATTACAATGAAATTGTTATCTCGGGTAAAAAGAGATATCTTTAGTAAACAATCCTTTAATTAGATTTAATGTTGTATTAAGAAGAATCTATATACAATTAATAGATTTCAATAAAAGTCTGGCCGTCTTTGGCCATGAAAACTTTGATAAAATCTTTTGAGAAATTTGACAGTCAAATTTATATGTTTGCAGTTTTAAAATTTTATCTGCAATATCCTCAGGATTTCTAGGATCACAATACAATACCGATCCCCCTGCAATTTCTTCCATTACAGTATATTTAGAGGTAATAACCGGACAATCCATCATCAAAGCTTCCAGAACCGGAAGACCAAACCCTTCATATAAAGAAGGATAAACAAATGCTTTACAAGATAAGTACTCATTTTTTAATTGCTGCTCTGTAAGATACCCCAAAATCTTAACATTGTTTTTTACTGAACAGTTTTCAAGGTATTTAAAAATCTCCCTGTTTTTCCAACCCGCCGGACCACCTATATGTAACCTTACCTCTTTATTCTTTAATGCTACAATCTCCATAGCCCTGATGAGGTTTTTCAGATTTTTTCGAGGTTCTAAATTTCCAACAAAAAAAAGATGTTCTCCCCTTTTTATTGATTTTTGATTCGATGTTTTCCACTGGGGACGACCACAATATATAGTGTCTATATCTTTTTTTAAATCGGGAAATTGAGTTTGGATATCTTTTTTTATAAAATTAGAAATAGTAGTTACTCTTTTTACCTTTTTCAATGATGCAGGTATCAATATCTTCAAAATTACCAAATTAGGTAAAAACAAAGTTTCAGGATAATGAATAAAAGTTAAATCATAGATTGTATTTATTATTTTAATTTTGTCCATTCCGAATATCGGGCATATTTGCCGAGGAGACCAGAAAACATCAATGCCAAATTTTCTACAATATTTTGGCACTTTCAATTGCAGCCAAAACGATCCGGGCAGCTTCGATGGAATACATACTTTTCTCCATTTGCCGTTAAAGATTTTAAAATCAGTCGGATTTTTTTCAAATAAAAAATAGGTGTTTTCTTTATCTATCTGCTGTAATGCATTTACTGTACCGGATATAAAACGACCAATCCCTGTCTGTTTATCAGAAAGAACACTGATATCAATACCTATATGCAATAATATTCTCCAATACTGAAAATATAAACCTGTCTGAATTTATTTTAAAAGCAATTTGTTTTATATACTTCAATAGTCTTTTCTGCGCACCTCTCCCATGAAAATCTCTTGACATTTTCATAACCGTTTTTTATCAATTTTCCCCTGATTGATTGTTCGGTTACCCTTTTTAAACATCTGCAAATATCATCAGGTTTATATGGATCAAAGTACAATGCCGCATCAGCAGCTATCTCTGGAAAACATGAAGTGTTTGAACAACAAACCGGACACCCATAAGACATTGCTTCAATAATTGGTAATCCAAATCCCTCATGAAATGAAGGCAAAATTAAACTAATTGAATTTTTATATAACGTCGCTAATACACTATCACTGACATAACCGGTAAATATCACCGAATTTTCAATACAATGTGATCTGATTATTTCAGGAATTTTCTGATAACCCCATCCTTTTTTACCGACAATAACAAGCTCGTACTTTTTACCTAATGGTGCAAATCCTTTCAATAATCCCTCAATGTTTTTCCCTGGTTCAATTGTACCAACAAATAAAAAATATTGGCTTTTTATTCCAATGTTTGTCAATTTTTTAACTGGTTCAGATTTTGTATATCCCTCGTAAATAACCGAAATTTTTTCAATACCAGGATCGTATTTTTTCAGGATATCCAATTTTGTCTCATTTGACACAGTTATAATATGTTCAGATATCTTAATTGACTTCCTGACAAATATTAGTAAATAAATATTTTTTAAAAAAGAGAATCGCTTGGGATTATGGATAAAATAGATGTCATGAACAGTTACAATATTTCTTTTCCCCAAGATAAGAGGTACTACATTACCAACAGAATGTAGTTTTTTAATATTATAAAAAATGAATAATACCGGAATTACAAACTGTTCAACCATAATCCGAAATGCCAGATTTTTTATTGGTAAATTAATAAACCTTAGATTATTAAATTGACTGAAATCTGATTTGTATCTGGATGGTATGAAAACTATAATTTTATTTGTCTGTTTTTTGTTGTATTGATTCAATAAATTGTATAAATAAGTACTTATTCCTGCTTTATGTCCGGTATAACATAATGCATTAATTCCTATGCAGCTCATTGATTGTTCAAATCCCTTTGATTTAACCCCGTTTTCAGCATACTCAATTTATAAAATCAATTCTTTTTTTTAATTAAAATTAGTCAAATTGTTTTCAGGAAAAAGATACCGGGTTTGTGTAGCAAGCACAATACTGATTCATTCCTTTTACATAACCTGTATTTTCTATAGATTGCTATATTTCAGAATAAATTTTTTCAGCAGCTATACCAGGATCTTTTGCTCCGCTTATCGGCCTTCCAATAACCAGAATTGTAGCTCCCCTTTCAATAGCTTCACGTGGTGTAGCAATACGCATCTGATCTCCAGCACCCGACCCCAAAGGGCG
>JAAYEB010000353.1 GCA_012728995.1 Fibrobacter sp.
GTCGAATATCGTGGGAAAAATCCTAAAAAGCTGGATCCTATTATCGGATTTATAGGGGTAAGCAAAAATAACCGCAATAAGTAAGATCTAAACAAACAGTGCTGGTTTCCGACAATGATTGTCAGGAGCCAGCCTGTTATAAAACAGTTGTAACAAACATGCAGTATTCTCACGCCCCGTTCATACCTGTCGTAATGTTAAATTACTACTGTTAAACTTCTTCGAATATCCATTAATGTTAAACGTAATTTAAACTGTGTATATATCATAATTTATGGATAGTTCATTGAGAATGATTGCCTGCAAAAAAGCATATTGTTACTATGATTATTTTCAGGTTTCCTGATATCTCAAAAAGCAGATTTGTAATTTTGCTGCATTCGATTTATTTTATGTTAAAACGAACATACCAGTAATTTTTTTGTATAATCAGAGATATTTTAAAGAGTTCGGTTTCTTTTGAAGCTGAACTTGATTCTGATATAACTCGACAATCTATTTGCTTAATAAGGATTATTAATTCATTAACCGATTATTTAATGTTTCAGTATGAAAAAAAATGTCCCTGTCACCTTTCACCATCAGTATAAATCTCTGTCTTTTCCCCAGAGGCGTCTTGAAATCACTGGCTTGAAAATACTGCAGTCAGAAAAGGTTCTATTAAGCCGCAATATCAATGTTATAATGTGTTCAGATTATTTTATCCGGAAATTAAATAACAGATTTCGGGGAATTAATCGAGTTACGGATGTACTTTCTTTTCCGTTCAATGATGTAGATTTTCTTGGCGAAATTTATATATCATTACAAAGGGCTAAAGTTCAGGCAGTGCGATTCGGATTTTTATTTGATGATGAAATAGAGCGTTTATTTGTCCACGGAATGCTCCATCTTCTTGAGTATGATCATATAACTGATTCAGATCGTATTCGAATGGAGGAAAAAGAACGTGAATATATATCAACAGCAAATCGTTATTATTCAGATTGAATTTGAAATTACGAATAAACATTTTTGGGGCATTCATAGAAGAAATAATTTGATTTAAAACTGGATCTTCATGATCTGAATATGAACTGATTTAATACTTAACTTTTCAAAGGAGGCTCTTTTTGGAGAGTGGCCCTTCGGTGTCATTTTTGTTTTCTGGACTTGTTATTGCATATTTGCTTTCTTCACTATTTTCGGTAATCAAGATTATCTTCAATTCTTTTGATAAAGCATCAATACCGGCTGATGATGAACATTTGAGGTATTACGCCTCCAAGGTGGAGGAATTGCTGAAAAATCAACCACTCCTTAACAGTACAGTTTCGTTTGGCAAGACTTTGGCAAACATTATGTTTTCAGTTTTTGCCTATCTGTTATGGCAAAGAATTGTTCCGAATTTTCCTTTATATCAAACGATAGGGATATCTCTTGGTTTTAGCCTTATTATACTTACACTTTTTGCCTATGAAATACCAAGAGCATTCTCATTAAGGTTTTATCGTACATATTTTCCTGTAGCTTATACTGGCTACAAGATGTTTGGCTGGCTTGTTTTGCCTTTTTCTTCACTGTTTCTCGCTATTAATAAATGGATTCTTAAAGTTTTGAAATATGATGAAAAATACGCATTCCTTACGGAAGAAGAAAAGGCACGCATGAATCACCGCAATGATACAGAAGCTCTTGATGAAGAAGAGAAGGAGATGATTCGAAGCATTTTTGATCTTGGTGAAACTACTGTTGATGAAATAATGGTACCAAGAATTGATATAAAAGCTTTGGATATTAATTCTGACATAAATACAGTACTAAAAATAGTTCGTGAGGAAGGACATTCAAGGGTTCCGGTTTATAATGAAACTATTGATTCAATAACGGGCATATTATATGCAAAGGATATACTTAGTTGGCTTTCAGAAAATGAACATGGTAAATGGAACCTTAAAAATCTTTTAAAAAAGCCGCACTATGTTCCTGTTGGTAAAAAAGTTAACGATTTAATGAAAGAATTCAAAATGAAACATATTCATCTCGCAATAGTTGTTGATGAATATGGGGGCACAGCCGGGCTTGTTACGATGGAAGATATTCTTGAAGAGATTGTTGGGGATATTCAGGATGAATATGATGAAGAAGAGAAAGAGGTCATCAAAATTGCAGATAACACCTACCTTATAGATCCACATATTGATCTTCATGACCTGAATGAAGAGCTCAATATTAATCTTGAAACTGAAGATGTTGATTATAATACACTGGGTGGACTGATTTATCATGAATATGGTGATATTCCTCAGGAAAATACTGAATTTGATCATGACGGACTTCATATCACAGTACTGAAAATGAATAATCAGAGAATTGAAAAAGTAAAAGTAGAAATATTACAACATCCCGCAAATTCAATGCAGGCATGATCTGAAATTTTGATACTGCTTTTCTTAAGTTATTATTTTTTTTGTTAAACTGTGCAAGGGATAATGTTTATAACTGTTTGAATTTTAAATAGTTATAAGATATAGATGTTTATTGTGCACCAGTTTCAGTGAACTGAAATTATGTTTAGCAATAACTTTTCGTTTTTTTTAAAGCAGTTTACTCTCCCCTGTTGTAATTACTATTCCTTTCGCATTGCCATAAATGAATGAAAAAACTATTTTTTGTGATTTAACTTATCGAATATTATTGATTTACGAATCAGGAGGATCAGGTGAATATTGTTGTTTGTATAAAACAGGTACCTGGAACAACTCAGGTAAAAATAAATCCTGAAACTGGGACACTCATCCGTGATGGAGTCGAAGCTGTGGTGAATCCCTTTGACGAGTATGCAGTAGAAGAAGCTATACGAATTAAAGAGAAAGTTGGCGGAATTGTGAAAGTTGTTACCATGGGACCACCTCAGGCAGAAAATGCTTTGCGTTCCTGTATTGCGATGGGAGCTGATGAGGGGTATCTTATAACCGACCGTGCTTTTGCTGGTTCTGATACTTGGGCAACATCATACACTCTTTCAAAAGGGATTGAGAAATTAGGAGAAGTTGATTTGATTATTTGCGGAAAACAGGCAATTGATGGGGATACTGCGCAGGTTGGCCCAGGAATAGCTACGATGCTTGATCTCCCCTTTGTCGCCTGGGTACGTAAAATTGAGAGTATTTCAAGTTCTTCAATTAAAGTGGAACGCATGATGGAAGATGGATATGATGTAGTTGAAATGAAACTCCCGGGACTTGTAACTGTTGTTAAAGAGATTAACACTCCACGGATGGCTTCATTAAAAGGTAAAATGCGAGCTAAAAAAGCACAGATCACTGTTCTTGATGCATCAAAGATTTCTGTAGAAAAAGACAAACTTGGTTTAAACGGAAGTCCAACACAGGTTATGCGTTCATTTGTACCTGAAAAAAAATCGGGTGGTGAAAAAATCAGCGGAGAGATTCCTGAACTTGTAAAAAAATTACACTCAACAATATTTGACTTGGGTGTTGTTAAATAGGAGGGGTTTAAGTGAGTATTAAAGTCGATATTGAAAAATGTATTGGTTGCAGTTTGTGTGTAAGGGCCTGTGCGCAGAATGCGATTCAGATAATTGAAAAAAAGGCTGTAATTGATCTGGAAAAATGCAATTTGTGTGCTGCATGTGTTGAAGCTTGCAGAAAGTATTCTGCTATTTCAATTAAAAAAGAAAATGTGGCTGATGGTGTCGATATCAGCCTGTATAAAAATGTGGCAGTATTTATAGAACAGCGCGAAAATGTCATTGCAGGTGTTTCTTACGAAATGCTGGGTGAAGGGAGAAAACTTGCCGATCAGCTTGGTGAAAAGCTCGTAGCTGTACTTATTGGCAACGACATGCATAATGAAGCTGAAAAATTAATAAAATATGGTGCAGATAAAGTTTGTTATTATAACGGAGAATCACTTGCTTCTTTTCTTGATGATACATACTCAAAAGTGATTACTGATTTCATAAAAGATGAAAAACCATCAATTTTTCTTGCTGGTGCTACTGCAACAGGGCGTTCATTTATTCCAAAAGTCGCTGCACAAAACCGTTGTGGTTTAACAGCAGATTGCACAAGACTTGATATTGATCTCCAAAAGCGGCTTTTACTGGGAACTCGTCCGGCTTTTGGCGGAAACTTGATGGCTACCATTATTTGCCCAAATCATCGTCCACAGATGGCAACAGTACGTCATAAAGTTATGAAACCTGCCAGCAAGAATGAAGGACGTACCGGCGAAATAGTAGTTCACAATATCGGTACTGATTATATCAACGAGCGTTCCAGAATCCTTGATATCATAAAAGAGGTGGAATCTACTATTAATATAACTGAAGCTGATGTAATAGTTTCGGGCGGCAGAGGCATGCAGAATGCCGATAACCTGGAGCTTATCCGTGAGCTTGCAGAAGCTTTGGGTGGTGCTGTAGGAGCAAGTCGTGCTGTAGTTGATGCAGGATGGATCCCCTATTCCCATCAGGTTGGGCAAACAGGTAAAACCGTTTGTCCTAAACTATACATTGCATGTGGAATAAGTGGATCTGTGCAACATATGGCTGGAATGCAATCTTCGGACTTTATTATTGCAATTAATAAAGATCCTGATGCACCAATTTTTCAGATCGCAAATCTTGGAATTGTTGGTGATGCTTTACAGGTATTACCAGAACTTACAAAATCATTTAAGGAAAAAATTACAGTATAATTTCATTCAACTGCAGCAGCAATTTAATATTTCTGTTGCAGTTTCTCTCTTAATTTCAATGGAGCCACAATGAAACTTTCATTAGGATTACCCAAAGGAAGCTTGGAAAGCCCTACAATAGAACTGTTTAGAAAAACCGGTATTCATATCAGAAAAAGTGAACGGTCTTATTATCCATCCTGTGATGATTCTGAACTGGATCTTATACTTATGCGTCCTCAGGAGATTCCACGCTATGTTGAGCAGGGTATTCTTGATGCAGGAATTACCGGACAGGATTGGACTGAGGAAAATTTGGCAGATGTAATTGAAGTAACAGAATTACATTACAGTAAAGCAACACGTCAAAAATGCCGTTGGGTTCTGGCAGTTCCTGAAGATTCTAATTTTAAAAATGCCCAGGATTTAAATGGAAAAAGAATTGCAACAGAACTCGTGAAAACTACAGCACGATTTTTTAAAAAAAAGAACATTCCTGTTAATGTAGAATTCTCTTGGGGTGCAACTGAAGTCAAACCGCCTCGGCTTGTCGATGCTATTGTTGATATAACTGAGACCGGTTCTTCATTGCGTGCAAACCGGCTTCGTATTATTGATACTATCATGGAAACATGTACAGTTATAATTGCTAATAAAAAAGCATGGAAAGATGAGAATAAAAAGAGAAAACTGAGCAACCTGAAACTTCTACTTCAAGGTACTCTTGATGCTGAAGAGTATGTAGGATTAAAATGTAATGTCAAGGAATCCGATATTGATAATATCATAAACGTACTCCCGTCATTACATAACCCCACGATTTCACACCTGTATGATAAAGGCTGGTTAGCTGTTGAAACAATTCTTCCGTTCAATCAGGTAAAACATGTAATACCCCGGTTGAAGCACAATGGTGCATCCGGTATTGTTGAGTACCCTGTAAGCAAAATTATTCCATAAAAAACAGAGACGTACAAGAAGAGTACGTCTCCTGATAATCTGATTAATTACCAGCATTTTTGTGTATGTTTGTACTTTTTATCAATTTTCAAAACCCACGCTTCAATTTCCGGTTTAAGATTACATAACTTGTTACCTATTATGTCTACATATTCAATATTAAGTTTTGTAAGGCTTGAAGGCAGGTTTTCAAGACGATTATCTTTCAAATACAGTTCATTAAGTGATTTCAGGTTACCAATCGTTTCCGGTAATGACGTTAATTTGTTTCCCCATAGTCTCAGGTATACCAGGTTTTTGAGATTACCTGTTTCCTGTGGCAGATTTTCTATCTGATTGTGTCTGAGGTCAAGATCAACCAGACTGGTACATTTACCGATTTCCGGTGAAATTGAATTAATTCTGTTACTTGTAGCCACTAATTTTTGTAAAGATTCTAACATTCCGATTGCTGCGGGTATTTCGGTAATAATATTTTCTTTACATAAGAATGTTTTGAGAGAGGTAAGCTGTCCAATTTCAGGTGGAATAAGACTTATTCCATCTTTACTGAAATCTCTGTTTGACAGATCAAGGTAAACCACTCTCCCCTCTTCCATTTTTGCAATATCCTGTACAGAAACATCATTCATACCGATTTTTTCTATAATAGTGCGAACAATCGCTATTTCATCAACCTGTGGTTGAACCGGTTCCTCCTGTTTAACTTCTTCAATCTCTTTTTTCTGCTCTGAATTTTCTGTCTGAGCGGTTTGGGCATACAACAACGTTAAAGTTAACAACACTGACAATAGTACTTTGTACATAACATCCCCCTTAAAACAGATAACACATAGATAGGTTCTGGTTTGAATCTAAATATCGGAATGTTAAAAATTCAAGTCAGAAAGGAAATAACTTTTATTTTCAGTATTCTGATTAATCCACTTTTGTTCAAAATATGATTTTTAGAACGGATATCCTTTACGTATTGGCACAGTGCTGCTATGTATTTTTTCTTCTGGAATTTTTAACTGCTTTAATAAGTTCCTGTTCATTTTCTATTATTATTACAGTATTATCAGTATCTGTAATATTTAAAATTTGTCTTTTTGACAAAATTATTTTCAAGATTTTATCATCAAATTTTCGAATTAACCGGATTGCATTTTCAAGGTTATTTATTCCATCCATAATTACAGCATCATAGTTTTTCCTTTCTGTTTTTATACTATCAACAAGTGTATATTGAACAGTATCACATCGTATCCCATGCATTTCTAATATGGAAGTCAGAGAACCAGTCTGTCCACTTTCCAGTACCAGTACTCTGTATCGGAGAACATTAGAAAATTCATCAAGTTTATACCTTGTAAGAAATCCTGTTTCAGAATAATGAATCTGGCCTTTACTGATTTTGTACAGGATATTAATACAGAGGAAAAGATGGGTTTTTTTTAGTGGTTTAGTCAAATACGCCCAATATCCGGCATTTTTTAATATTTGTGAATCACCTCGTTGAGTATGAGCAGTAATACATATCAGTGGAATATTCAGCAGATTTGAATATCTTCTGAATCTGGTAATTACATCAACATATTCCTGGATACCAGTGTTATCCAGATCAACAATAACCAGATTGAAGGGTGTAATTGTATCAATTGCAGATTGCACTTGTTCAATAGCAGAATTCACATCCATTGCTTCAAAAACTTTGCCATCCCAATGTTGAATATATAAAGATAAGACTTTCCTGCTTACAGGGTTTTTGCCAAGAACAAGAACTCTCACTCCCGTTATGATATTGTCAATATTATTAACGCAGATGTTTTTATCTGATTTTTCAAAGTTACTTCCGAATCTGAATAAAAATCGGTTTTTATTTTCACTGATTCCAATAACTGCATTAATTTTATCGGCAATTTTGTCTGCAATTTGTAAGTTTTTGTTCTCTTTTTTTAATTTATCAAATTTATCAATTTCCCATTTAGTTAAATCGTCTTCGCTTTTTTTAAAGATATCATAATAGTTATCTGATCCATTAACAAGATCAATGAAAGTTTCCGTATTATTTATATTTTTATCATTTGTATGCAGATATAAAATAATTTTTGTCGATTGTTTTTCATTAATGAGGAAATTGCAAATTTGCATAACAATTTGACGAACACCACCCGGATCTCCAAATACCTTGTCCGGCACATCTGGATGTACAATCTGCAAAATATTTATTTTCTTGTCTGGCATAATGATTCTTATAAATTCAGCAGTATTTTCTAACATTGTTCTTATATCAAAATCCAGACAGTCAGGTTTAAACTCATCAGCTTCATTATCAGTTGCCAGAAAAACAGTTCCTGTAACTGACATAAGAGAACCTGCAGAGGCAATCAGAGTTTTAGCATACATACGCTGATCCTCATTAAGGTCTGTATCAAGAAGCAGATCTGCCATACCCATTATTCCACTAAGTGGTGTATTGATTGCATAATGGATATCGGATAAAAATGAACTTTTTGATACTATTTCGGTATTTAAGCTTTTTTTTATTGATGAAAGATGATCCTGTAAGCTTTTAATTTGCCGGCACCTCTCATCCAGATCTTTTTCTAATTGCCTGGTGTAAATTTTTTGCTGATAATTATGTTGCCATTTACGAACAAGGGCTATTACCATTTGCCTTACAGTTACTGTATCGAAAGGTTTTTTGATAAATAACAGATGGTCGGTTTGACCAACTTTGGAAATAATTTCATCCCATGAATAATCGGAATATGCAGTACATAAAACGATCTCAGCACATGGATCAGTTTCCCAGATTGCCAAACTGGTTCTAATCCCATCCATACCTGGCGGCATTCTGACATCCATAAAAACGAGGGTATAAGGGTTGCCTTCTTTTTCTGCCATTTTGAACATATTTATGGCCTCTTCACCCTGGAATGCATCATCAATCTTATAAATTGTATTAGATTCCTGTTCCGATTCCCCGAAAAGATCTTTTTCAAGCATTTTGAGTTCATTCCCTTTTCTCCAGAAATCGGAAATTGATCCAAGTATATTTTTAAAATCCTCATGAATGGAAACATTGTCATCAACAATAAGTATACGCACACTATTTTTTTTCATTACCGAAATCCTTTCAGTAAATGAACATTTTAAGATTCGATTTCACTTGAATAATGACTCACGATAAACATTTTTTTATTATTGTGTCCAGTTCCTTGATTGAATATGGTTTTTGAAGAAAAGAGGATGCCCCCTCATTAAGCATCAAAGTTATTTCGTCGTGATTCGAAAAACCAGATACAACCACTACCTTTAAACAAGGGTTAATCTGTTTCATTTGTTTAAAAATATCATATCCTGACAGTTGAGGCATGATTACATCAAGAATAACCAGATCTATTTCCATGCAGCTGTTTCTGTAAATATCTATTGCTTCTTTTCCAGTATTACATCCTATTGTTGCATATCCCAGTTCATTACAGAATTTCTGTGTAATTTCCAGAACCAAAATTTCATCATCAACAACCATTATCTTATTTGTCTTTTTTTGTTCATTTAAGACCGGGCTTTCACACTTCGGTTCTTCGTTGGATGATTTGTGATTTATTACCGGGAAATAAAGATAAAAAGTTGTTCCTGATCCTGGTGTACTGTCACATTTAATAATTCCGTTATGTGTTTTTACAGCTCCATAAACACTTGCAAGCCCCATTCCGCTTCCATTTTTCTTTGTTGTAAAAAAAGGTTCATAAATATGAGACAATATATCATCACTCATTCCGATACCGTTATCTGAAATTCTGATAATTACGTAGTCTGTATTCATCCGGACACTTTTATCTATTGCATAAACGTTGTCAAATGTTGCGATTTCTGTTCTGAAAGACATTGTGCCATTCTGTTGTATGGCATCACGGGCATTTAAGGCTATGTTAAGAATGATATTCTGAAGCTGAACGGGATCACCCAGAACATATGGGTTGTTTTCACCGAATTGGGTGCATATATTTATCCTTTTGTCTACAGAATGTTCAAGAAGGTTTGTTACATCTGCTATTATGCTGTGAATTGAAACAGGAACAGACTGGTATTTTCCTTTTCTGGAAAAAGCAAGCATTTTGGATACCAGATCCGAAGCTCGGTTCAAAGCCTTTTCTATCTGTTCAATCCCGGTGAGATCGAGATAATCATTAAAGGCATTTCTTTGTTTTATCATTTGAATATTGCCGCTGATGATTGTCAAAAGATTATTGAAATCGTGTGCAATACCGCCTGCTAATTGACCAATCGAGTTCATTTTCTCTGAATGTATCAGTTTTTTTTGCAGTTGTTTGCATTCGGTGTAATCCTCAATGATCAGCATGTAACCAATATTTATTTCTTCGTTCTGAATTGAGGCAGATCTAATTTTAAGCACCTTTTCTTCTCCATCAGGCAAATTGCATTTACATTCTGTTGTAAATACTTTTTCTGGCCTGCATACTGATTTGATAATATCAGATATATCAGAAAAGGGTTTGTCATTGAAAATATTAATACACTTTTGTCTTTGGGTTATTTTAAACATATCTGCAGCAGCCGGATTTATCTGCTTGATTATTCCATTACAGTTCACAGTAATGATTCCAAGAGGTGCCTGTTCAAATAAGCTTCTATATCTTGAACTCAAACGTGTCATATCTTCAACCATGGCCTTTAACTCGGCTGTTCGTATTGAAACTGTTTTTTCAAGAGATTCTGTAACTTTACGGTTTTGTATTTCCAATTTGGCTTTTGTAGAAAGTGCAAGTGCCAGTTGCTTGATTGTTACAGTATCAAACGGTTTGCGAACGAAAAGAAGCTTATCTGTAGTTCCAAACCTCTGAAGAATTTCGGGCCATGAATAATCTGAAAAGGCAGTACAGATGACCATTTCAATATCAGGATATGATTTCCATATTTTCTGTATAGTATCTATTCCATCCATACCTGGCGGCATTCTTACATCCATAAAAATCACCAGATACTGACGATTATCACATTCTGCTTTTTCAACCAGTTCCAAAGCCTCTTCCCCACTGTATGCATCATCAATTTCATATATACCTTCGTTTACAGGAATCGCCATTTCAACAGGGTTGTCAAACAATTCTTTTTCAAGCTGTACCATTTCAGTATGATTTATGCATTTTGGAGGACTAAGTATCTGCTTAAAGTCTTCATGGATTGCTGTATTGTCATCAACTATCAATATACGCCTTTTTTGTAAACCTTTTTTGCACATTTTTACTCCTGCCAAAGTGGTAATGTGATTATGAATGTAGACCCAAGGCCTGGACCGGGGCTTTCAACATTAATCTTACCATTCATTTCTCTTATATAGTTTGCACTGCTATGCAAACCAAAACCATGTCCGTTTATTTTAGTTGTAAATCCATGTGAAAAGATCTTTTTAATGTTTTCAGGTGCAACTCCATAACCTGTATCTCTGACCTTAAGTACAACTTCAGCATTATCCCTGTATGCATTAAACTCTAGTTCTCTTTTTTCCGGCGGAGTTTCAATCATTGCTTCTTTTGCATTGTTTATGAAATTTATAAGAACATGAATCAGTTTCGTTTTTTGAATACGTACAGATGGCAGTGATGGAAACTTCTTTATTACATTAATATTATAACGATCGATTGAACCTTTTTGCATTGTCAATGCGTCTTCAACAACTTCTTCAAGTGAGGCTGATTCTGTTATGGCCGCTGCATTGACATATGATTGTTGTGCTATTATAACCTCGTGTATGGCTTTAACCTTTGATGTCAGTCGGCTAATTTGTTCAATAATTTTGTCATTATATAATTCGAAAGAATCTTCCAGTTTAAGGTAGTATTGAAGAAGCTTTGGGCCTTTGGGATCTTTTGTCATAAAGTCAACAAATGATTCCTGATTCTGGCGTAAAAGGTTATTGGCTTTCTGTAGATTTATCTGCGGTGAACTTGATGTAAGCTGTTCAAGCATTTGTACAGATATATTAACACTGTTAAGAATGTTGCCTACATTATGCAGGGTACCAATAGCTATATCAGCCATTCCTGCCTGATGTGCTTTCAATACCAGTTCTTTCTGTGCGGCTTCAAGTGCACGTGTCCGTTCTTTTACCATTTTTTGCAGATTTGTAGTATAGTTTCTTATGGTTTGGCGCATCAACTCAAAATTCTGTGCAAGTATCCCCATTTCATCATTACTGTCTATTTTAACTTCAGAATCATAATTACCATTGCTTATAGTACCTGCTGCTTCACGTAAATCACACAAAGGACGTGTAATAGTTGCAGCTTGTTTCCTGCAACGATTCAGTTCCATAAAAAAGATTATTATACCTGCGCAGATAAAGGAGATCATATAAAACACGATATATCGGGTAAAATCATTACGCATTTCAGCAATTGCCCTGTTTGTAGATGCTGTACTGATACCGTATCGTATGGTCCCAAGTTTTTGTTCAGTTGATTTAACCGGAGCAGCAAATTCTATAATCTCTTCATTATGAATTTTTACATATCGATAATCTGGAAAATCAGTATCTGAAGCCCACTGGCTTATTTTATCATCGAGGTATTCATTAAGCGGATTGTCGCCGCGATTCTTATCAATATAAACCCATGGCCTCATATCGTTATCCATATAGATTCCATAAAAAATATCGGAATCGTCAAATACCGTAGAAGATACAAGTTCTTTAATTGCAGAGAACGCATTATCTTCAGCCATTTGTCTTAAAGCTATGCTGTTATTGCTGACCAGCAGTTTACCCTTATTGATTAATACATTTTTTGTACTTATCTGGATTTGTGATAAACGTCTACGGTATTCAAATAGAAATGTAACCAGTCCTGCCAATAATACGGTTATACCGATGATTAACATGCTTTTTGCAGTAAACCGCATCAGCTTTGTATTTAAACTGATAAAAGATTTTTCAAGAATAGATGTTTTCAAAATCATTCCACTCCAGTTTCTGCATCAATTCAGATATCAGATACTCAGAAAATTTGCAATCGCGCATAACAGAAAAAAACCCTTAAAGCTCCAGTTTATTAATTGTCTCTATTAATAAGGTCGATTGTTCCAGATACCAAGGTGAAAGATGATCCGAGTACTGAAAGTTATAATTTGTCATACCTGATTGAAGATATACCATAAAGGGTATATCTAAAGTTTTTCAGTTAGTTTTTCTTACAACAACATGCATCTCAACATCAGTACAATTTTTTACCATTCAGATATAATTCTATAATCGATTTTATTTTCCGTCCATTGAATAATCGGTTTATTGCAGAATTGGATTAAAAATTCCAGATATACTAAAAGTCATAAATATGCATGGATTTTAACTAAAACTGAACATAAAAACAGGTGTTTTCATTTTCATTTAAGTGGCAGCTATTTAAACATAGAATCGGTAGGACGGTACCAATTCGTTCACCATGTTTCATGTATTTAATTGTTTTACTAAACTATTCTTGAAGATATTCTACATGGCATTTAAATAATAGTTTATCTCAATTGAGTGCAGAGTTTATATTTTATAATAGTAAATGATTTTTGACCCGGATGACATCAGATATGAAATCCGCTTTTTATTTATACAGGTTTCCATAGTGCAAATATCCATAAGAAAGCTTCTTGACGGTTTTTTTCTTCTTCGAATACCACTTCTTGCTCCAGTTTGGACGATACTTATTCTTGGATGGATCACGGGAACAGAAAATATCCATCCTGGCGGTAACTGGTTCGCCAATGTAGACAATATTCACCTTAACAGTCTGTGGATCGTACTGATTGGCTTCTCCTTAATTGTTGCCTCGATATATGTAGTAAATCAGATTGTTGATATTGAGGGAGACCGTATAAATCATAAGTTGTTTATTTTACCAAATGGTTTTATTTCAATTAAAACTGCATGGATATTAGCAGCTTTTTGTACTGTTTTGGGTATGATAATTGGATTGTTATTCGATTGGGTTTTAACATTTCTTTTCACTTTAGGTTTGATTACTGGTATACTCTACAATTTGCCACCGGCTCAATTAAAAAACCATGCCTGGGGGGGGGTTTTATCGAATTCTTTGGGACACGGTATGATAACCTTTCTGGTTGGCTGGTACAGTACCAAATCTGATTTACCAATTTCAGTTTCTTTGATCAGAGATGGTTTTATCTCTTCTATTGCTCCTGCTTTAGCTAACGGTGCAGTTTTTCTGGCAACCACGATTCCAGATGCTGATGGTGATAAACTTACAGGAAAATGCACATTCAGTGTAAAATATGGAGAAAAAGTCACTGCTATTGTCTCAGCAATACTTTGTTTCGGAGCGTTTTTCTTCTCATTTTTAATGGAAAACCATTTTTGGGTAATGGCTGTTCCCGCAGGCATCAGCCTGCTTTTTTTCCTCATTTTTGCATTTTCAACAAAAAGAGAAGCTGCTTTTAAAGCATTTAAATGGCCTGTTTTTCTGCTTTCTGCAGCTGTTGCTCTTTATGTTCCCGAATATGGGATATTAATACTTTTAACATTTTTTTGCAGCAGGTTATATTATCGCTGGAGATTTGGAATAGAATACCCTACTTTCAAAGCCAAATGAAAATCAAGAATCTTATTTCAACTTTTTCTGATCTGTTTTTTATTTGCAGACCGATGCTTTTAATCCCTGTATGGGGTTTTATTGCTTTTGGATATTTCAGGGCTTCAGAAACGACTCTTTTGAAATGGGACCTGCCACCAAAAGTTTATATTCTTTCGCTGATCTTTTCGCTATCTGTAGGTGCTGTTTACATATTTAACCAACTTGCTGATATAGAAGTAGATAAAAAAAATGGGGGGCTTCCTTTAATTGCTTCAGGAATTGTTTCGCAGAAAACCGCATTATTTTGTGCTCTTGTATTAGCAGTTTTTTCAATTGTTTCGCCGCTTTTTTTTTCAGAACCGATTTTATCTGTTCTGGCATTTTTATCAATCATAACAGGTTTATTTTATAGTTTTAAACCTTTCTTTTTCTCGGGAAAACCTTTTCTGGATTTTCTGACAAATAGTTTTGGGTATGGTATACTTGCATTCGGAACCGGCTGGTTTCTTGGTGGAAAACAGCTTCATACAGTTAATTTTTTGTTAAATGCTTTTCCGTATTTTTTTCTGATGTCGGCAGGTTCAATCAGTTCTACATTACCGGATGTTGAAGGAGATAAAGCTGAAGGTAAAAATACAACAGCTGTTGTATTGGGAACCACGAATTCACATACTATGGCAATAGCTTGCTTGTGTATATCGGGGGCTCTTGCGTTCGTGATTAAAGATCCAGTAGTATTATTATGCTCACTTATATCATTTCCCTTTTATCTTCTCTTCTATATAAAACAAAACAATTTAGCCATAGAATCTACCTATAAAATCGGTGGCGCACTTTGCATGGCATGTGCCGGAATACTTTTCCCGGCAATTTTGGTTTTTGGAATGCTTGTTTTTATTCTGACATGGCTGTATTTTCGTATCCGACATGGGGTTTCTTATCCGTCTTTAGTACCAGACAAACATGAAAATTAAATATTTTGCAATTTTGATACTTTCCTGGATTTTTGATTCTTTTTCTTTCACATTGCCTGAAATGGCAACGATATACACACCAAAAGTAGTTTCCAATATTATTAATTGTGATTTTGAAAAAGCATTCGAATTATCAGATTCTCTCATGCTGGCTTATCCTCAAGATCCTTTGCCATCACTGCTTAAACTGACTGCAATTGGAATGAGAGATATGGATTTTGAAAAAACAGTAGATTCTATCAATTTTCTGGAAACTTATGACAAAACTGAAAATCTTATTCAAAATTATGAAGAAACAAATGGTATATCTTCATATTCCCTGACACTTGATGGTATAAGCAAGGCGATATACGCATCCTTCTATCTACGAACCAGTTCATATTTTGCAGCCTTAAATAAGGGTCTTGATGCAATCAGGTTGTTAAAAGAAGCTAAAAAAATGGATCCTGATAATACAGAAGCCAATCTTTTTTTGGGTCTGTATGATTATGGCCGTGCCGAACTTCGAAAAAAATTCTGGTGGGTTTTATTCTGGTATCCTGGCAGCAAAGAAGAAGGGATACAGAAACTATCTGAATGCGGTCGTTCTGCATTTATTACAGGAAATGCAGCACTTCTTTCTCTTTCTGAAATTTATATTAAAGAAAATCAACCCGAAAAATCTTTGCCAATTCTTGATATTTTGCAAAAAAATTTTCCGGAAAGCCGTTTTGTGCTCTGGGGAAAAGCAAAATATTTTGAAGCTGTAGAAGAATTCAGGAATGCTTCTTCTGTTTATCAAAAGCTTGCTGCATATTATGCCAAATTACCGGAAGGTAAATATAACTATCTTATGACATCTCTAAATCTTGCTCATACCCTGGTAAAATCGGGTATGAAAGAAAAAGCAGTTGTAATTTGTGAGAGTTTATTAAAAGAAGATGAGATAAAAAATAACAGAAGCATCAGAAAAGAAACTGAAAAATTACTGGAGAGCATAAAATGATCATCACTGTAGATAATAATATTTGTGATCAATGTGGAACATGCATAAGCGTTTGCAAAACAAATTCAATTCGATTAGAGGACAAATTGTACATCGAAAGCGCAAGTTGTTCCTTGTGTTCAATATGTGTAAAGGTATGCCCTTTTGGAGCTCTCAGTATTGATAAAAAGAGTGAAAAGATTCAAAGAGTATCGGAGAAAATTGATGAATAAACAGTTTGATATTATAGTTGTTGGAGCAGGACCGGCCGGATCTATGGCAGCTCTGAGTGCAGCTCTAAATGGACGTTCTGTTTGTTTGCTGGAACGAAAACCCCAGGCTGGTACTCCGGTTAGATGTGGTGAAGGCATCGGACACAGAAGCCTTGTTGAAAATATTGATGTTCGTCCTGATTGGATTAAATCTATTATCAAAAGATCTATAATGGTTGCGCCAAACGGATTAAAAGTAGAAATTGCTAATGTTGATGAAAGTTACATACTGGATCGTGAAAAAATGGACAATGATATTGTTAAAGATGCGATTGATGCTGGCGTAACTTACTATAATCAGTTTGCAACTACTGGACTTAAGCGTGTAGGTGAAAAGGAGTATGAGGTTTATGGAAATAATGTAATACTTAAATCCAACTGTATCATTCTTGCCGATGGAGTTGAATCAAAACTCGCACGGTTTGTTGGTTGGGATACAACTCTTCAATTAAAAGATATCGAAACATGCGCTTTCGCACGTGTAATATCTCCATTGATAGATAATGAAACCTGCATTTTTTATACTGGTTCAAAAGTAGCACCCGGTGGTTATGCCTGGGTTTTTCCCAGAGGAAAAGGTGAAGCAAATGTGGGACTGGGAATATTAGGTGTAAATAGTAAAGCTGGAAGTGCTCTTGAATCTTTAAATCGCTTCATAAATTCTGAATTTCCAGCTGCCAGAATTACCAATGCCCACTGTGGCGGAGTTCCTGTAACAAAATGGATTCGCCCTCTTGTCCGTGATGGTGTTATGCTGGCAGGTGATGCTGCTCGTCAGGTAAACTGTTTAAGCGGAGCAGGCATTGCTTATTCACTCTATGCCGGAAAACATTGTGGACAAATTGCTGCCAGGGCTTTCAGTAATGGAAGTATAGATTACTCCTTCCTTAACAAATATCAACAGGTCTGGGATAAAAGATATGGAAAACAACAAATCAGATCTTATTCACTTAAAGAATTTGTTACAAAAAATGCAGATGATGATTTTCTTAACAGGATTGCAGTATCCCTGTCAAAAGAAGATCCACAAAAAATGAACTATCTCAGAGTATTTGTCCGTACATTTTCTAGACACCCGGTTCTTTTATTTAAAGCATTCAAGTTATTCAGATAAGACTGGCTGTTTTAGTAAAAGTATTTAAACGCCCTGTTTACCCCGATTTTTCATCCAGTATATCTCAGTATAAAGCTGTTTATGTTTAATTTTAATAAAAGCTAAACTGAGAAAATTACTTCAGACCTCAAGTCTATGTGTTATAATATGGGTAAAATCGAAATATTATAAACCATATTATTGTTAAGCGATTAAATTCTAAATTAATCAAACTTGACCATAAGAACCAATGATGATATACTTACCACTGATTCTGTTTTGAGGAAACCGATATATGAATTTTTTACAGCGATTATCAGATATAAAGGGACTTCCGACATTGCCCAAAATCGCCTTGCGAATACGAGAAATAATTGCTTCAGATACAGGGAATGCCTCAATTCTTGCACGAATTATTGAACAGGATCCATCAATTGCTTCAAATATCTTAAAAGTTGCTAATTCAACCTTTTACAGTACTTCCGGAAACAAGATTACCTCAATTAAACTTGCAATTACACGTATAGGTTTTAATGAAATTGGTCATATCGCAATGGCAGTCAGTCTGATAAAAAATTTTTCTAGTAAATCCAATGTTCTTGATTATAAATATTTCTGGAAACACTCACTTGCTACAGGGTTCCTTACAAGTAACATTTATGAATCAGTAGATTTCTCTTTCGCTAACCGTCATTCTCTGTTTCTTGCAGGTTTGTTTCATGATATTGGTATATTGGTTTTGGATCAGTTTTTCCACGATGAATTTGAACGAATAATTGAACTTGCCTTAAAAGAGGAAATCTCATATCTTGAGGCTGAAAAAATTATAATACCAACGGAAAATCACGCTGTTTTGGGAAGCGCATTACTTGAGTTCTGGAATTTGGATTTGGCAATAATAAGTGCTATCCGTTACCATCACAATCCGGAAAAAGCACCGGATAGTTTCCGTTCAATCGCATCTGCAGCTTATCTGGCTGAGTACATTCTTTGTAATTCGTGTCTGGGTTCTTTTGAAGGCCAGATTTCTAATGGAAATAAAAAAGCCTTGCAGTATTTGAAGCTTACACCAGATAATATCGACAACTATCTGCGTCTTGCAGAATATGAGGTTGAGCGTTCCGATCTGGTGTTGACTTTAGAATCTCAGAATTCCACATTTCAGCTCAGGGCCGTTTAAACCTGGAGAGAATTATTAATGAATGTCTTCTATATTAATCATTGCTTATTAAGTAAAGATTCCTTTACGCGAGTCATTTTCACGGACTTTTGGATAAATGGTTCATGTCGGGTACCAGGCAGAATGATTCACAGCAACATTGTTGCAAATTAATCGTCTCCATTTAGGTTATGTAATATGGAATTTTAATAAAAACGGATAGAAGGATTTTGAATATGAAGATAATGTTGGTCGATGATTCCACTACTATGAGAAGAATACAAAAAACTCAAATCAATAGTCTTGGTATAACCGATATCGTTGAAGCTGGAGATGGTGAAGAAGCATTAAAGGTTCTTCAACAAAATATGCCTGTTGATCTCATTTTTCTGGATTGGAATATGCCTGTGATGGATGGCTTTACTTTTCTGAAAAAAGTACGTGCTGATAATGCCTATAGCAGTGTGAAAATTATCATGTGTACTTCCGAATCTGAAAAATCCAGAGTAGTTGAAGCACTTAAGGCTGGAGCCAATAATTATCTGGTAAAACCTTTTACACCTGAAGCATTGAAAGAAAAGCTGGGAATCTGAAACTGACATATGAATAAAATCGTGCTGATTTTTTCAATACCAGACATTTTTTCTTAGCAATAACCAGAGAAAAAACGGTGCACCCAACATGGATGTCAATATTCCGACAGGTAATTCGGAGGGTGCAATGATTGTTCTTGCAAAAGTGTCACAAATTACAAGAAAAGTTCCACCAAGCAGAAAAACAGATGGCCCAAGTTTTGTATGATTCGATGCAAAAATCATTCTGCATATATGTGGTATCATGAGTCCGACAAATCCTATCGGGCCACATACAGATACGATGCTGCCGATCAGGAGAGTTGAAACCGACAAAAGAACATATCTGGTTTTTGTAATGTTAACTCCCCTGCTGAGTGCGATATCATCTCCAGTCATAATATGATCAAGTTCGATTAATTTGCTCAAGATAACAATGGCTCCGAATGACAAGAATATAAATATGGTAATTAATGGTTCATACCCAAAAATGTCAAGGCCACCCATCAACCATCTTATAATGTGAAATGAGTCCCTGAAACTGCTGATGTATTGAATAAACATAAGACTGCTGGAAAACAAGAAACTCACAGCAATACCTGCAAGAAGCATTATTACGGGTGCAAAATCATTTTTCAGTTTTGACAATCCAAAAACCAGTAAAATTGACACGAAACTTCCGGCAAATGCTCCCAGAGTCATATAAGATATACCTAAAATAGTACCGGATAATCCGTATATTATTGTTAATGCAGCTCCGCATGATGCGCCGCTTGCTACCCCAAGAGTAAAAGGGTCAGCCATCGGATTCCGAAAAATCGCCTGGAAAACCATGCCGCTTAAAGCCAGACCTGCCCCGGCACAAAAAGCTGTAAGTACTCTAGGCAATCGTATTGACAGAATTATTTTTTTACTGAAAGGATCATTAATTACATCTCCTATCGAGATAAACTCCATACCGGTAAAAGGAGCCAGCAAAAGAACGGATAAAGAAAATATAATGAGTAAAAAGAATCTAACGGAAAAATGATTATTCATCATACCCAATCTCCGGAAATAAAACATTTCTACCGTTTGCATCCATGTAAACTTTATCGTATGTAAGAGAGTAAATGTCACTCAAAATATCGGGGCAGCAGGTCAAAAATCTCTTAACATCTCCGGCAAATACAACCCTGCCATCTTTAAGTGCAAGTATATGTGAATATCGGTTCAATGCTGCATTTATATCGTGAGTAATGGTTATCATTGTTGTTTGATAGCTTTGATGAATCCTTTTTAAAGCTTTATATATAAGCTCCTGATGAAGAGGATCCAGAAATGAAACAGGTTCATCAAGAAGCATAATCCGGGACCTTTGGGCTACTGCTCCTGCAATATATACACGTTGGAGTTCCCCACCGCTAAGGGTATTCATGAAACGACTTGATAGTGAAGAAATGTCAGTAAGATCAAGTGCATCCTTAACAATAATGTCATTTTCATCCGGATTAGAAAATAATCGTTTATACGGATACCGACTCAGTAAAACATAATCTTTTACAGTAAAGTATACATTTTCACGCCCTGATGCCTGTGGAACATAGGATAAATACAAAGCACGTTCACGATTACTGTACAGATTTATATCTTTGCCATCAAGAATTATTTTTCCGGAAGGTATCCTGATAAATTTTCCAATAGATCTAAGTAATGTTGTCTTTCCAGATCCGTTTTTTCCAATTATTGCCCAGGATTCTCCTGAATTCACATCAAATGATATGTCATAAAGGATCTGACCGTTTTTTTTATAAGAAAAGTCAAAATTTCTTACAGTTATAAGTCTTCTTGTTGAAGATCTATCCATTTTTATCTTTCCAGCAATTGACAATAGACCTGAATTTATCTGCTATCAAAACAATCCGGGGCCCCGGTATTGTAACAAAGTTAAATGATAAACTGTAAACATCTCCTGTTTTTACTGCTTTCATCATATCAAGTGATTCCCAATCTTTTACAATCGATTTTTCTGATATTCTTTCCATTGAAGAAGAACAATCAATAATAATATCAGGTTCAAGTCTTATTATACCTTCTACCGACATTGTCGGGTATAAAGCATCAGATTCATTACAGGCATTTACACCACCAGATGCAACGATAAGCTCGTTATAAAAACTTTTTCTGCCGGCAGCATAAACTTTTTCAACTTTGCCATTACCAACACCGTTTCTTCCAATACAGATTAGCACTTTAGGACGCTTGGTCAATGATGGTACTTTATTCAATTTCTTCCATATATCTTCAACCAGTTCTTCACCCCGTATACGTTCTCCACAGATCTGAGCAATAGACTTGATTGAATTTAATATTGCACTGCAGCTGTCACTATCTACTTTGAGATAGCCAATCTTATGTTTTTTAAGGAATTCGATAACATTAACATGCTCCTCCAGAAGTATGACCAGATCTGGTTTCAGTTTTAAAATCTGCTCATAATCAGGATTTACATATCCACCAACAGTTGGTAATTCACAAACTTCAGCAGGATATTTGCAGAATGAAGATACTCCAACTAATCTGTTCTGTAATGAAAGGGCATAAATAATTTCAGTAACGCTGGGAGCCATTGAAATTATTCTTGAAGGAGTATTCGTGCTTTTGTACTCATTTGCACTATCTGAACAGGAGTATATGATAATTGTTGATAATAGTATTATAACACTATATAAGATGGTTTTTTTATTTAAGGAAGAGAATAAAAGTTGATAAATGCGAATCAAAACAGTAACCTCTGATCTTACTCCACGAAGACCTGTTGGGTTATAAGTTTCACAGGCAGGTATCCTGACTCCCCTGTACCTTCCAGAAAGCATTACAATTTATATAACGATATCGGCGCATTCCTGAAAAGGTAAACATGGATTACAGTGGCGGGTCCGTTCCCGACTTGCACGGGATTCCCCTGTACATGAAACCTGAAAAGTAATTGAATCTCAAAATTATGTTCTGCTTGGCTGATTTTCAAGTACGAAATTCTATAGAGTATTTTTTTTTACAATAATAAAACACCTTGATTTTAATGTTTGTGTACAGTAAAATTACCTTTATGTAATAAAAATGTATCCAAAACATACCAATTTTCAGAAGGACAACCATGTTTGATTTCTTTAAAAAACGTATAAGAAACAAAATAGCAGTCTTACCAGTTACACTTGTATTGATCATGACAATATTTTCTTTAATCTATTTTCCTGCAAATAAAAGGAATGAACTTCTGGGGGTACTAAACGAGCAGGTTACATCAATAAGTGATCTTTTGGCATTTGGTTTAGGCGTTGCTCTTGATACTGACCGTTTTGATGCTATTGGTGAGGGATTTAATGTTGCAAAGGGTGTTGGAGCAGTCTCATACATTCTGATTTATGACAATTCAAATAAATTCCTGAGCGGGTATAATCCGGATAGCATTAATATTGAAGAGAAATTACAAAGTTTCAACAATGAACCGGTTAAAAAAGGTTCGTATATTGAAAAAGCTTCAAGAATAAAATTTGGTGAACAACAATATGGAACTATAATTGTAGGCATATCGCTATCTTCTGTTAACTCTGATGTACTATCTTCATTTTTACTACTGCTTGTATTTGGAGTAGTGCTGGTCGTTATTTCAATCTTTGCCACTTTGGTATTTAGTTCACGCATTGTTCAGCCACTGGAATCTGTTCAATCTGCAATGAAGTCTCTGGGGAATCGAGACCTTACACAACACTGCAAGGTAAATACAAGTGATGAAACTGCTATTATGGCTGAATCGGTAAATACAGCCATTGATTCACTCCGTCAATCGATGAGCGTAACTTCAAATGGTGCAGATCGTATTTCCAACGCGGTTAAAACGCTTTCTTTGGTTTCAGAGAAAATGATATCCGATTCTTCAAAAATGTCAGAAAAATCTCAAAGTGTAACTAAAACGATTACTTCAGCAAAAAAACGCATAGAAAACATGCAAAATTCATCAAAAGAGGTTACTACTTCAATCCAGACAGTTGCAGCATCAATTGAAGAAATGAATTCATCACTTAATGAAGTGGCCAAAAACTGCAGTAATGAATCCCATATAGTATCCTCTGCATCTTCAAAAGCGATTACAGCACAATCAGTCATGCAGGAACTTGGTGTTGCCGCCAGGGAGATTACAACAATTAATGATGTAATTGATAATATTGCACGGCAAACAAAGCTTCTTGCACTCAATGCCACAATTGAAGCAGCAAGTGCAGGTGAAGCTGGAAAAGGGTTCGCTGTTGTTGCTCAGGAAGTCAAGAATCTTGCGCAGCAGACTGCCGAAGCAACAAGTAAAATAGCGAATCAGATTGAAGGTATTCAGGAGAAAACAGAAAATGCAGTTTCTGTAATAACTGAAATTACATCTGTAATTGAGGAAATTGACACAATATCCCAGTCCATTGTTGCCGCTGTTGAAGAGCAAAGTGTAACAGTGGCGGAAATTGCAAACATCGGAAGTAAATCATCAACCAATGCTGAAGCGATCTCTTCTGATGTTACAGCATGGGCAGAGGAGATGAGACATATTTCCGAAGGCTTTCTGACAGTTGACGAATCCGCTTCAGCATCATCAGAAGCTGCTTCAGACATTGAAAACAGCGTTAAAGAACTGCAGCAACTTTCTCAAGAATTAACAAACACAGTTAACCAGTTTGTATTATAAAGCATTCCACTCGTCGATCGAGTTTATGAAAGGAGATTTATTTACAGTACGATTTCACTATTTAAGTAGTTCCATTTAACTTTATCTTCAAAGGAGTTCTGAATGATAATTTTTAAAAAAAACGGCTCCAGGTGTATTGGAACTGTCCTGGCTGTCGTTGCAGTTACAACATCTTTGTTTGCTCAAAGCGAAAGAAAGTTTAATTTCTATGGTTTCGCAGATATGTCTATAACAAAGTACTTTCCAAAAGAAGAATCTATGGTCCGTAGTGTATACAGAATGGATGAAAAAACATATTTCAATCTTAACCATATAAACCTGTATGGAAGTTTTCAACCTAATAATCGATTGAGATTTCTTACTGAACTAAGTTTTCAGGACAAACCGGTTTACGATGCTCCGGTAAACGGTGTTATTTACAAAATGCCTCCGATTTTTGACACTGTATTCACAGAACCTGCTCTTGCTCCTAAAAACAAGGTTCAAAAAGGCATAGTGATGTATGAATGGGGGTCATTCTCTGTTGAACGTGCTTTGTTTTCGGTATTTCTGAATCGTTATTTCAATCTCTCTTTTGGTAAATTCATAACTCCAGCCGGAATCTGGAATGTTGACCATGGGTCACCGGTCATTATGACAATTGATCAGCCATCGCAGTACTCTTATGCAGAAATTTATCCAAAATCACAGTTGGGTATAATGGAAGAAGGTACCGCTTTTATTGGTGATGCAGATTTGTCTTACTCTGTTTATCTGTCTTCCGGAAGGGATGATCAACCGATATATAAGCCTAACGATCTTTCCGTTGGTGGTCAGCTTCGTTTCGGGCTTCCCGTTCTTGATGAATTGAGGATAGGTTTGAGCGGATATACAGGAAGAGTAAACACAAGGCTGAGATCAATGGTAATGGACTACGAAGGTATTGAATATGTTGATGACATACTGCTTTTATACCGTGAAAACATAATTGGTGGCGACGTTCGGTTGTCAATAAATCCACTTACAATTCAGGCAGAGGTTAATTACAGTAGATCTACAGATTATATGAATAATGATTCAACATTTGGAACTTTGGGAACATATGTCCTTGGTTCTGTTGACATCCTTAAGAAAGAAAATGTCAGTGTTACTCCCTACGCATTCTATGAATACGTTAAATACATTGA
>JAAYEB010000354.1 GCA_012728995.1 Fibrobacter sp.
ATTTCAGATACGAAGCAGTTAGATATACTAAAAACGGAAATAGATCAATTTATAGAGCATGGAGGTGAAATCATGACTACTATTGCAGAAAAATGGATACAGGAAGGTATTGAGAAAGGCAAACTGGAGGGCAAACTGGAGGGCAAACTGGAAGGTAAACTGGAAGGTAAACTGGAAGGTAAATTGGAAGGTAAATTGGAAGTTGCCCAAAAAATGATTCAAATGGGGTTGAATATCGAACAGATCATCGAGATAACTGGTCTGGATAGGAATAAAATTGAAAAGTTAATTAACAAATAATGACATGCTTCAATTCCAGGCCTTTGGTTTCCCGCATACGGAACCACAGACACCACCATATCATTTTAATTTAAAGATAAAGTATCCAGTGAATGCAGTATTTCTCGTTTATTGGATTAAGAAACACAGAATCTCCTAACTGTTATAGTTGAGCCACCAACAACCTATCCTCATAGCACTTCCTGTTTTGCGGCTGATAAAACAACTGCCCAAGACTTGGCACACCCCTCCCTGTGGCAACTATACCAGATAAACAAACCAGTCCCAAACAGATTTTTTGCCTCTTTTACAACCCTGTTATTTCAGACAGTGATAACACTTGTAATGCCTGTTTAATAAATCACAGGTTGATTATGCCTGAAATTAACTTATTTTCTCGATAATAATCATAAAACATTTTCCAAACCGAACAGGATACATTATGAGTTCATTACAATTTCCATCCGGGTTTCTCTTAGGTGCTGCAACGTCTTCATATCAGATCGAAGGAGGATGGGACGAGGACGGCAAGGGATTATCAATTTGGGATACATTCAGTCATAAAAAAGGTAATATAGCCAATGATGAAAATGGTGATGTCGCTTGTGATCACTATCATCGATACAATGAAGATATCTCACTGATAAAGGAATTAAATCTTGAGTGTTATAGATTTTCTTTATCCTGGCCAAGAATTTTTCCTGAAGGCAAAGGGGAAGTTAATGAAAAAGGCGCCCTTTTTTATGATAAACTTATTGAAGGATTACTGGACGCAGGAATCGAACCATTCATCACCCTTTATCACTGGGATCTTCCTGAAGCACTTGAAAACAATGGTGGATGGCTGAACCGCGAAACCATAGATCATTTCGTAGATTATGCCCGGTACTGTTTTTCACGATACGGCGACAAGGTAAAATTGTGGACAACATTTAATGAATCTCATGTAATTTCAAATATGGGATACGGTGATGGTGCGTTTGCACCCGGTCTAAAAAACCCCAAATATGCATCACAAGTCTCTCATCATATAAATATTGCCCATGCAAAATCGGTTAATCTTTTCCGAAAAATGAATATCAAAGGCCAGATTGGAATTGTACACTGCCTCTCCCCTGTGCATAATATGGACAAAACCGACTTATGTGCAGACAGGACCAGAATCATTGATGGTTTTTCCAACCGATGGTTTACCGATCCAAGCCTTAAAGGAGAATACCCGGCCGATATTCTGGATTTACGGAAAAAGCAAGGTACTGCTCCAGAAATACTCAAAGAAGATATGGACATCATCAAAAACAATATCTGTGATTTTCTGGGAATCAATTACTACTTCAGGTTCCGTGTTTTTGATAATGGTTCAGACATTTCCAAATTCAATGAATATGTGAACATCAGACCTGTTGCGGGAGCCATAATATCCGAAATGGGATGGGAAGTGTATCCACAGGGATTATATGAACTTCTGACCAGAATCACAAATGATTATGGCAACATTCCACTATATGTAACTGAAAACGGTATGGCCTGTAAAGACAATAAAATTACGGGCAATTATGTAGAAGATGACGACAGACTTGACTACCTTAAAACACATCTGAATATGTGTAAAAAAGCCATAAATAATGGAGTTAATTTAAAAGGTTATCTGTACTGGTCACTTCTGGACAATTTTGAATGGACCTCCGGGTACTCAAAAAAGTTTGGTCTGATTCGGGTAAATTACGACACACTTGAGAGAACAATAAAAAAGAGCGGCAGATGGTATGCAGATTTTATCAGAAAAAACAGCGAATCGCGCGTTTAATCAGGCAGGCTCTGCTTTTATTTTGATCAACAGGCGTTTTATAAAAACGCCTGTATGATTCAGCCTTAACACTTTCAGTTGCAAACAGGTTTCGCAACCGGTTTGCAGGTTTAATTTAAATTAGTTGTAACCGCATGCCTGATTAGCGTTCATTCATTTCACTGGTAAATTTCTCCAGAATTCTCTCCTGCATAACCCAGTTATCATACTGTCCTTTTCCCACTCCATTACAAATAATCGCAAACGCATAATCTCCATTTTCCAAAAGAAGATATCCGGCAAGATTACTTACCCTTAGCGAATTAAGGGTTCCTGTTTTACCTCTTACGACACCTTTCAGAGGGGATCTTTTAAACCTCGCCTTCAATGTTCCGTCGATACCGGAAACAGAGAGAGAACTGAGATATTCAGGCATATAAGATTTTTTACTCCATACATGGGACAGGAGGGCAGCCACCTGAGCTGCACTTAATTTATTAACATTGCCCATGCCTGCTCCATTTCGGATTTGCAGTTTGCCGGGCAATTTACAGTTTTCCCACCAGGAACTAATTTTTTCGGCGCCACGATCCCAAGACCCCGGAATAGAGTCCTGTGCAGCAATAGTCTTGAACAGCATTTCTGCAGCAAAGTTACTGGAGTATTTAAACATATTGGCAATAAATTTTGAAACCGGTTCTGATACAAAATTATAAATAGCTCCATTAGTTATAACAGAATCAGAAACAGGTTCATGTACGACCTGTCCTTCGAGCTTAATTTTGTATTCTTCAAAAAGTGCCAGTATCGCGCCACCAAATGTTTCCCAAGTCTGCCAGACTTTTCGGTATATGTATTTTGGATTATCTGTAAGGGACATACTTCCGCGTACAATTACATTGGTACCTTTTTCAGTGGAGATTGTCTGTACATCAAGGCTTGATTTTTTTCCTGAAGAGACAGTTTTGGCATTACTGATAACATTAACGCCTTCGATTTTCGGAAAAATATCTACATGTACCGGTGATCCGATTTTTTTTCCAGATCGATTGTGAATAGCCACAGTATTGAAGCTGGCTGAAAGCGCACTTATCAAAGGATCGTATGCACGGCTTGACCCTTCGTCTTCATAACCCGGACCTACAGTAACAGAATCAAAGAAAAAATCATCAAGAACAAGATTACCGGTAATCTTTTTGACTCCAAGATGCCCGAGGTGTTGAACAAGAAGCCACAAGCGCTCTGCGGAAAAACCCGGATCTCCTTCACCTTTAAGACACAGATTTCCATTAACGATTCCTGAGTCACTATCGAAATTACCATCAATGTACACACCAGTGTTAAAATGATAATCGCTGCCTAACAATTCAAATGCAGCTGCACCGGTAACAAGTTTCATAACAGAAGCAGGATTAAGCATCTCCTCCCCGTTAATATTTACCAGAACTGAATCATTCTGAAGATCTGTGATCACTACACCTATACCTTTGGAGGTATAATTTTGTGAAGATAACAGTTGTTCAACAGCTTTCTGAGGATCTGCCACAGCATAAACAGCATTTAGCAGAAATAAACAAAAAAAGAGTACTGCAGCACATCTGCTCATTAAAACCTCCTGCCATAATATTTTTACTTTTTATG
>JAAYEB010000355.1 GCA_012728995.1 Fibrobacter sp.
AAAACAGTCCTAATTTAACCTTTAATACAATTGGAAGGCATATATCACATATGGCCTATACAAAAGTTTGCTCTGTCAAATCTCCCTGGTTATCTTTTCTTAATCCGGGTGATCTACACGCTGTTGCAGTTTCACACGGTGAAGGACGGTTTGTTGCTCCACAAAACCTCATTGAGCAAATGTACAATAACGGCCAGATAGCAACACAATACGTTGATGTCAATGGTAATTTAACTGTTGATTCCAACCTTAACGGCTCCTTCAGTGCCATTGAAGGAATAACCAGCCCAGATGGGAGAATATTCGGAAAAATGGGACATTCTGAACGAACAGGTAAATTTGTCGCACGTAACATTTTCGGAAACAAGGATCAAAAACTGTTTTATGCTGGTGTGAATTATTTCAAATAACTGTTTTGATCTGCAACAAATACACTGTTTAGACATTATTATAGTACGCTTATAACAAACTTAAAAAACCATTGTAGTTCGATAAAGATTACAATTACGGGCAACGTTAATAATGTTATCAATCGTAATTACCATTATGGTTTTCTCGATTGGTATTGAAATCTTTTTTCCCTTTTGTTATTTTACCTTTCATTGAGACATTTCCCTTTGTTAATTACCATAGAGTATTTTCCGTCCGTTAATGAAATATTTTCCTGTAATCTTTCTTGCAGTTGTTGCAACGAAATCTTCTAAAGATTTGTCTGTTCATGAAAGCATGTCACAGAACAGCTCCAATTCTGTTAACAAGACCTGCAGTTTGCCCCTGTACCATAATAATTACAGCAGCAAAATACCGGATTATTACCAGCGCGGCAGTGAATTTGGCAAATTACCAGACAACGGTGCAGCATACTGTGGCCCGGTTTCAATTTCCAACTCATTTGTTCACTTAGCCAGACAGGGTTTTGATAATATTATCAGTGTTCTTTGCGATTCAGACAAGGAGCAACATGAACTTATCAAACTATTGGGTTCATCCCGATATATTAACACAGGTAAAGAGGGTTCAAGCCCGCAAGCCATGTGTGATGGTGTTTCCAGATTCCTTCAGGATCGTGGATACGATTCGGCAAGATTGGAATATTACGGATGGCGCCAGGTTTCTTCAAAATTCAATACAGGAATCAGTGTGCCGGATTTAAATATCGTCAAAGCTGCTATTGTTAATGGTTATCCGGTATGGCTTAATATCGGCTGGTACAGATATTCCAAAAAAGGAAATAAGTTCAGAAGGTGCGGCGGACACTGGGTAACTCTGACCGGATATGGATTTAACAAGGGTAAACTATCTGAAAATACACTTATTGTTAATGATCCGGATTCAAGATATAAGGGAAATGAGTATATTGATCTGGAAAGAATAAAATCGGGGGTTTTAACCAATAACTTCTCGAAATCTTCTGTAAACGCATCCGGATTTTACAGATGGAAACAGGGCTCCGGAATTTATGGTATAATTGACGGATTTATTATTCTGAAAATTGAAAAACAGCCGTTTCTCTCATTCAATCTCCCATCCGTCAGTGTCTGGTAGAAACGAAAAATACGCAAGCAGGGAGCTCTTTTGGAACAGTACAGGGATACCCTCGCAAAAAGGATATGGTCCGCGTGGGCAAAATGCGCCAAAAACAGTTCCTTACCGCGTATTTTTTTTATTGCGAGATTAACAAAATGATTTTTACAAATCGCCTTTATTTCTCGGTATTCATTATAAGTGGCAGACCATCTTTTCCACCTACGACTACTATTTTTGCATTATCTGAAGCTGCCAGTTTCTCTGTTGCTTCAATACCTTTCCACTGAAGCAGTTCCTTATTCAGACCTTCGGAAACAATTTTCTGGAAATCTGCTATCCCCTGCCCCTCAATTCGTTTTCTGTCTGCTTCCAGAGTCTCTTTTTGTAACACAAACTGCATACGCTCGCTCTCCTGCTCAGCCCGAAGTTTTTCTTCGATTGCTTCAGAAACTTTTACCGGCAATTGGATATTACGAAGCGGAACATTTTCGATATTTATTCCACGCGGTTCGACAACCTTCTTAAGCTCATCAGCAATACCCTGTGCCAGTTTTTCGCGTACAGATGTATACAACGCTTTTGCTTCATAACCCGCTGTTACAGTTCTGATAACCGACCTGAACTGAGGAGCCAGTATTATATCGGAATACACAGGTCCTACTGTTTTGTAAACATCTGGAGCCTTTGAGGCATCAAGATGATACAGAACACTGACTTCAAGGCTGATTGTTAATCCCTCTTTTGTAGGTACAGTTGCAAGCTCCTTGATCTCCTGAGTTTTAACACTCATCTTTTCGACTCTTGCAAACGGATTTACAAGATTGATTCCAGGTTTCAGGGAGTTTTTTGAAACTGTTCCAAAAAAATCTACAACACCCACGTGACCTGCAGGAACAACTACAACCGATTTGTAAAAAATCAGACCTATTGCACCTAACAGTATCAATACACCTACTGTTTTCTGATTCTGGATCTGTTTGTTCTGCTGTTTACCGACAAGCATAATAATTCCAAGAATTAACATGCCAATTGCAATTAAAAAGGCCATTTTTTCTCCTTTAAAATATGTTAAAAAAATTATACAATAATTTCTATCATTAAAAGACATCCATCAGAACAGAAACACAGAACTCAGTTCCCAGCCTGATTCGTTCAGTCTTCATTACAAAAACAATATCGGTAAAAAAAACCGGATAAAGCATCATCCATTCTGACAAAACTGAAGAGTAAGTGTTTTACTTGCATTAGAAATATCAAAGTGATACAATAAGACAGTCTGTAACTACATTAAAGTATATATAATGCTCAATGCGATTTGAAGTATCTATTTATTTAGTGCAATGATTCCAGGTAGTATCTGGCATGGAAATCGGAATTAATAATTACAGTATAGTCAGAATCCTGTATAGATCTATATGAGAGTTATTTTCATAACAAGTATCATTATTCATACTGTACTAAGTTTGTGCAATGCACAACAAAAGGTTGGCGGCGCTATAACTCAGGATACCAGATGGAGAGCTGAAAGCGGGCCATATAATGTAGTATCGGATCTGATAATTGAACGCAATGCACGCCTTACAATCAACCCCGGAACACAAATAATTATTTCTACCCCAAACGATACCGATAGTTTGAAAGCCACCCAGGATAACAGACAATTAATTTCAATAAAGGTTTATGGAGTTTTGCAATGTATCGGACGAATGAACAAGCGGATCACAATTGCCCCCGCAACATCCGGAAACTTCAATACATGGCAAGGAATCATACTTGATGGTACAAACGGAGATTTTACAGAAATTGCATTCACAGATATAGCAGGTGCATGCAATGGAGTTGAAATTTCTAAAAGTAATCCGCTGATCCGGAATTGTATTATCGAATACAACCATATTGGAATATATTGTAAAAATCGGGGGAACAGCCGGATTTATAATAATGTTATTGTTTATAACAGGGCATCTGGAATAAGAAACGAGTTGTCGAATCCTGTTATATTTAATAATATTATTGCTCATAATCACAATAATGGAATTCAGAATGACAGTTATTCAAACATGGTGATTGAGTATAATTGTATTTACGGTAATCTGGATGGAAATTTTTTTGACTGCAACCCTGAACTTGGTATTGAAACAAAAACCAACAAAAACAACGACCCGGTTGATATAGCGTATAACATTTTCAAAGATCCTGTTTTTTCTGGTTCTGTATCCGATTCTATTGCAGCAGAGCAGGATGTAAGAATTCCCACGAATCTTTCAAAAGTTAAAGACACAGCTCTGGCAAAAATTATCCAGTCGGGAAAAACAGTAAAGCCTCTGAAAAAAACAGGACAATCTGGCAGATACACTCTTTCCGGATATTCCCCCTGTATTAACGCTGGTAATCCGTTAAAAAAATTCAATGATATGGATGGTTCGACAAATGACTGCGGAATTTATGGTGGTCTGGAGTTTTTCCGTGAATTTTAAAAAGGGAAAAAGCCCTGGCACAATAACCCGTGCCTGGGCTTTTGATATACCCCATCATCCTGATAACCATTCTGCATAATACAATCTTTATTTCACCAGTATTACTCATTTCGTTTCAGAAACTGGAACAGATCTTTCCTTTGTCATTACAAAGCTTTGAATTTTTTGTTCACAGACATCTTTAGCTATTTTCAACAATTTTTCTACCCTGTGGAAAAGGTACTCCAACTCTTCTTTCTGGATTTTGTAATTCATGTCATACCGTGCTTCTGTGTAAGCGTGTTTAAGCCGTAAAAAGCAACGTTTCTGAAACTCATTTTGAATTGGAAATATAGTCAGGAACTGATGATCCTGATCAATTACAAGTTTACCAAGTTTTTCGATATCGTGAATCCTGGGTTTGTATTGGGTAAACGTAAGCAGTATTGCAGCATATGTTCTTTCGACGACCTGATGAAGTTCGAAAACTGCAATTCTGTATTGTTTTTTTGACATTGCATACTTATGCTGATCAAAATACCCCAAAGCACTGTCATACCAGTTGTTAAAATCCCGCTCTGCAATAGCTTTTCTCTCTGCAGGTGTGAGTTTTTTACGTTCAGCAAATTTGAATGATCCACTGTCGTACAGTACAATTCCTTCTTTGACAATATCGGAGAAAAAATACTGTCCTTCTGACAGTTTTTTGTTTACTTCTGCTATTCCGTGAGCAATAATGCTTACGTCTGTTTTTATACTTTTGCTCTGATGAATGGTCTGCTCCAGTTTTTCCCATAATCTCATATTTGCAGTACCGTTCTTTTTAACAACAACCAGAATATCCATATCACTTTTATATTCATAAGTGATATGACCCTCTTTGTATTTGTCTTCAACCCAGTCGCCACGGGCATACGACCCAAAAAGAATAATTTTTTCTGCGTTTACAGATTTTTTTATGATCGATGTAATCTCGGAAAGCTCCCGCCGCTTTTCTTCAGGAAGATGATTTAATCGTGTATCCATAATATAAATATAGTTCTTTCTATTCCTGATGTTTCAATTTGGGTTAATCCATAGTTTTACACTTTTAATATCAAACTACTGCTTTCATCAATTGCTTTTTAAACCAAGACTATCTACAATTTGAATCAGTCCTGAACAAAAATCACCATTAGTTTTGCCTATTACTGTATACCTGCAATATCTGTTTCTTACAAATTCAGGATCTCCAGTAATAATTATTATCTTTACGTGAGAATATCTTTCAGAAACCATACCGGCAAACTCCAGCCCATTCATATATGGCATATCATAATCTGTAATAATCAGATCGGGCGGACCTGCCTTATGTATCTTTTCCAAAGCTGAACATGCATTAGTATATGTCTCAATTGAAGAATATCCGGCAGTCCTGAGTGCAAATTCAGTCATTTCCAAAAATACAGGATAATCTTCAACTAACATGATTGTAAAACCCATCTTCCAATTTTCCATTTAACTCCTGAACTATTTGAAATAAAAAACCGGAAATTTTTACCAGGTTATCTCTAAAACATGATTTTTCGCCAAATTAGCTCCCCAATGCGATTAATTGGAATCATACATAGAGATAACCATTAACCATCCATGGCAAAAAATTTGCATAAAATCCCTTTTGATCAATTATATTTAATACGGTTTTTATTTTTTTAGACAAAACCTCCTTTTATGGTTTCTTTTATGAAACCTGAGAATGTTTAACCTTATTTTATTGCTCCTTTTGGTAGTAATATACTCCATAAGGTGGTTTGTGTCAATACATTTTTTAAACTTATTGCAATTAATTTTTTGCACCCTGTTTATCAATTTTGAAACCAGGATTTGAAAGTTTTTAATTGCTATAAAATCAGTTAATTAGAATTAGAGATTGTTAATGGGTAAAACTTTAAGTGACATAGGCCACAAAATCAAGGTCCTCAGACAATTACGAGGTATGTCTCAGGCAGAACTTGCAAAAAGACTTGGAGTTTCACAAAAAATCATTTCTGCCTATGAACGAAACTACAGAACACCTTCTGCAGACAAAATTTCACACCTCGCAGAAACTCTTCAAACAACCGCAAATGAACTTTATGGAACATTCAATGATGACCAGTACGGCAAAGACCTCAAAAAAGTAACTATCTGGAGAATTGTTGAAAAACTGGAAATGCTTCCAGAAACCGCACAAAGGGAAATAATGCAGCATGTAAACATACTGCTTTCCAAAGAAAAAAAATAGACAGCAACTTAACCGTCAATTACTTAACCAGTTCATGAGCCAGTTTTATCTGGTTCAATACACTCTCTTTTGAAGTCCCACCCTCAATATTTCGGCGGTCGACTGCACCTCTCCATGAAAACAGTTCCAGAACATCATTTTCAAAAAGATCTGAAAACTTCCTGAATTCATCAAGCCCCATCGTATCAAGCTGTCTAGAGAATTCTATACAATATGCCACAATTTTCCCGATCACCTTATGACTCATACGAAAGGGCATCCCTTTTCTCACAAGATAATCCGCAAGGTCAGTCGCAAGAAGAAACGGATCAAGATCCTTCTGTATATTCTCAGTCTTGACTGCCAAAGTTTCAATTACCCGGGAAAAAACATCCAGCACAAGACAAATCTGCTCAATACTGTCAAAAACCGGCTCCTTGTCTTCCTGAAGATCTTTATAATAAGTAAGACCAACTCCTTTTAGTACTGTTGCAAATCTGGTGTAATTTCCCAAAAACCTTCCGCTTTTTCCCCTTATCAACTCTACTGAATCGGGATTTTTCTTTTGCGGCATCATGCTCGATCCGGTTGACCAGGCATCATCAAGCTCAATAAAACCAAATTCACGTGAAGACCATATTATCAGATCCTCGGCATATCTACTTATATGAATGCCAATTGAAGTAATAACAGACAATGTTTCAAGAATAAAATCCCTCGATCCAACTGCATCTATACTGTTCTGTGAAACAGATCCAAATCCAAGTTCCCGGGCAATAGCAGTTCGGTCAACATTAAAACCGCTTCCAGCTATAGCTCCTGCACCCAATGGCATAATATCAGTATTTGTTACTGCATTATTTATCCGTTTCTTTTCCCGTTCCAGAAGAAAAAACAAAGATAACCAATAATGAGCCAAAAGAATCGGCTGTGCCTGTTGGAGATGCGTAAAACCAGGAATAATTATGTCGAGATCCCTTTTTGCGCGTTCGACAAGCACTTTCTGAAGATTTACAACCAGGAAATTTATTCTTCCAAGGGACTTTTTTACATATAGCCTTATATCTGTAGCAACCTGATCATTACGCGAACGTCCTGTATGAAGCCGTGCACCTGTTTCACCAATCCGTTCAATGAGAATCCGTTCAACAGCCATATGTATATCTTCATCACCAGGCAAAAAACTTATCTTGCCATTGTTATAATCATCAAGTATCTCTTCAAGCCCCTTTACAACCAGACTCAACTCTTTTTCGGAAAAGACACCAGCTTTCGATAATGCGTGAGCCCAGGCAATACTGCCGTCTATATCCTCTTCTATCATTTTTTTATCAAAAGGAAGAGAATTATGAAACTGCTCCATCAATTTATCCGACTGCTTACTGAACCTGCCATCCCACATCTTCATACAGACATGCCTTTCACTTTCAATTGCAAAGATCTGGAACCGTTCCACTCATTTTCTTCCAGAGAAAAAGCCACAGAAAGAGACTCCGCATTACGAACCTCATCAAACCGCTCTCCAAAATTAAAGGCAATCGCATCCATTACAATACCTCCGCCTGTCACAGCCATTTTAAGGTGATTATTTCCCACCTTGCGTGGAGAGTATCTATGTTGTAAATTCCGGCACATAAGGACCGGACGCATGTTCCCCGGTCCAAACGGTTCCATTTGTTTTAATATACGAAAAAATTTCGGTGTAATCTGCGGCAGTTCCACTTCTGCATCAGCCGTAATAACAGGCGTCAGATCATCCGGTTTCAAAACTGTTTTCACTACTTCATTAAACCGCCTGCGAAACTGATCCAGTTTATCACTTCTTACTTTCATACCGGCAGCAGCCGCATGCCCTCCAAATGACTCCAAAATATCTGAACACTTTTCAAGTGCACTTAAAAGATGCAATGCCGGTATGCTTCTTCCCGAACCACGCGCGAATCCATCACTACCAACAGAAAACAGTATTGAAGGACGATGAAACCTCTCTACCATTTTTGAAGCCACAATTCCGATAACTCCAAGATGCCAGTTTTCATCACCCAAAACGAGCGAATAGTCGGATTCCGGACTACAGTTCTGATACACCCACGATATTGCTTCCTGAGCCACACTGCTATCCAGTGCTCTTCTTTCAAGATTAGTATCACGCAACTCACGGGCATACTGTAAAGCAATTTCCTGCCGGTTTGTAAGAAGCAGTTCCACCCCACGCCCCGGATCTCCAAGCCGGCCGACAGCATTTATACATGGTGCCAACTGAAAAACAACCTGTGAAGTTGTTATTTTCTTTCCTGTCAAATTTTGCTGTGCAACCAGTTCTTTTATACCGACATTTGATGAATGGGCGAGTATATCGAACCCAAATTTTGTAATAATCCTGTTTTCTCCGGTAAGTGCAACAATGTCAGCAGCAGTTCCCAATGCAACAAGATCAAGAAAAGGAAGCCACAACTCCTCTTTTAGCCCTGTGTTTATACCAAGTGCCTGACAAAGTTTTAAAGCAACCCCCACACCTGCAAGATTTTTATCTGGATAACTGCACCCGGAAATTTTCGGGTCCAGTATTGCAACCGCTGAAGGCAATTTTTCTTTGGGTTCATGATGATCAGTAATAATCATATCAACATTGAGTGATCCGGCATACTCTGTCTCAGATATGGACGTAATACCACAATCCACAGAAATAATTAACGTAGCACCTTCATCAGCTATTTTCCGGATTCCGTCTCTGGAAATCCCGTATCCATCACTGAGTCGGTTTGGCAAATAATAATCACATTGAGCCCCAAGCTTCTGCAACACCCTGATCATAAGTGCTGTAGAAGTTATTCCATCAACATCATAATCTCCGTATACTACTATTTTCTCCTTATTTCTGATAGCAGAACAGATTCTGTTGACAGCAACCTCCATGTGCTTAAAGAGAAACGGATCGTGGAAATGGGACAACTGGGGTCTGAAAAATGTCTTGCATGATTCAAATGTTGTATAATTTCGTCCTACAAGGATAGCAGCTATGCTGCTGGATATATTCAACTCTGAAGCAAGTTTCTCCACCATTCCGCTATCAGTTTCCCTTACAACTACCCGCTCCCGGGCAGATTCGAAATGGCTCATGAGATTTTTGCTCCCGTGGGTACTTTTTTTTCTGGCTGTAACAGTACAAGAGAACCTTTTGATTCCTGAGCAGCCAAAAGCATCCCTTCCGATTTCAAACCAAACAATGTAGCAGGTTCCAGGTTTGCCACAACTGCAACCTGTTTACCGATAAGATCCTGGGGTGAATAACTGGCAGCAATCCCGGCAATAATCTGACGTCGTTCAGAGCCAATCTGAACCTGAAGTTTCAGCAGTTTCTTCGATTTCTCGATCTTTTGAGCTTCCAGAACCGTACCGACCCGTAAATCTATCTCTTTAAAAGAATCAATATCGATCAAACCGGACTGAGGTCTGCCTTTAGATATTTCGGGAGTAAAAAGGGGATCAATATCACTTTCTTCAAGTGGTTTAACCAGTTTCTCCGTTGTACCGGGTGTAAAATTTCTTAACGAGAATTTGTAATCATCCCACTTGAATACATACCCTAACTGACGTTCTATTCTGCCGGTCAAATCTGGAGTAATCGGTTTCAAGAAAACGGCAATCGCCTTTATCAGGTTTACACATGTCACCATTACAACAGCAGCTTTCTGTGGCTCTGCCTTTACAGATTCCCATGGACAACAATCCTGATAATATTTGTTTCCCAGACTGCCAAGGGCATGAACTTTTTCAATAACTGATTTATATTCACACTTCTGATAATAGGAGGCAATCTCAGCAGCAGCTTCTTCAACAATTGTCTCAACTGCTTCATCCCATGATGCATCCGGGATCTTTTTATCAAAATACCGGTCACAGAATACAAAGGTCCGGTGATGAAAATTTCCTATGTTATTTGCAAGAGTGGTATTTATCCTGTTCAGAAGTTCGTTTCTGTTAAGATCAATGTCACCGATATTGGGCATCAGCTTTGAACCAAAATAAAATCTGAGATACTCCGGACCCTCCGGGTGTTTAACCTTTTGAAGAAAATCTCTTGCATTGATAAACGTACCTCTTGACTTGGACATTTTTTCACCCTGAATGTTCAAAAAACCATGTACAACGATTCGTGACGGGAGATTAAAATTGGAGCTTTTAAGCATAACCGGCCAGAACAGGGCATGAAAATAGACAATATCCTTACCTATAAAGTGAATAACCTGAGTACCACTTTCATGACTCCAATAATCCTCAATCCGTTTTCCAGATTCATTACACCATTTTTGCGTTGAGGAGATATATCCAACAGGGGCATCAAGCCAGACATAGAAGTACTTGTTCTCTTTGCCTGGGATTTTAAAACCGAAATACGGCCCGTCACGTGAAATACACCACTCCCTTAACCCGTCTTCAATCCACGACCTGACAAAATTTTTGACATCATCCTGCAGAACACCTGTATCGATGAACTCTCTCAGGAATTTTTCGCACTTGTCTAGTTTGACATACAAATTTGTCGATTTTTTCAGTACAGGCTTGTTTCCACATATAAAACACTGCGGATCTATCAGATCTGTAGGCTCATATGTCGAGCCACACATTTCACACACATCACCATACTGCCCTTGTGCTTTACAATTTGGACAAATACCTGTTATGAACCGGTCCGGAAGAAAACGTTTATCGTTTTCACAATAATACTGATCGATTTCCCGTTCGATTATAAGATCATTTTTTATCAGATTCGAATAGATCAATTCTGCATAAGAGCGGTTTTCTTCAGAATTGGTTGAATAATAGATATCGAAACTGATATTGAAACCCGCATAATCCCTGATATGCTCCTTTCGAGCTGAATCAATGAGTTTTTCAGGAGTAATACCCTGATTTAATGCAGACAATTCAATGGGAGTTCCATGTGTATCATCAGCACACACAAAAACAACATCGTTTCCGCGTAATTTCTGATATCGGACAAAAATGTCGGTCTGAACCGCTTCCAGTAAATGTCCAAGATGAATATTTCCATTTGCATATGGTAATGCACAGGTAACCAGAAACCGTTTACCATCAGGTGACATCTTCAATCTTTCCTTTCTTCAACTCCTGGGGAGAAAACCACTCCTGCCCCCCATCATCATAATGAATCAGAGCTTTATTACTAAAGATACTTATATAACTCAATGTTCCTTTTTTTCCACCGATTTCCATTCTGCTTTCGAGTGGAGGATAATCCTTAAACAACTCCTGATACATATCATTTTCGTATCGCAGACAACAGAGTAACCTCCCACAATTTCCGCTTATTTTTGAAGGATTGAGGGCCAGCTGCTGATCTTTTGCCATTTGAGTCGTAATCTGTTCGAACTCCTTGAGAAAAGCGCTACAACACAATTTTCGTCCGCAAACGCCACAACCACTTATCCGTTTTGCTTCGTCCCTGACTCCGATCTGACGAAGCTCTATTCTGGTCCTGTAAATTGAAGCCAGATCTTTTACCAGCTCCCTGAAATCCACTCTCTGCGCTGCTGTGAAATAGAATGTGATTTTACTCCCATCAAACTGAATTTCAACATCAACAAGCTTCATGTCGAGTTGATAGTCCTTTATCTTCTCTTTACATACACGATATGCACCTTTTTCTTTTTCCTTGTTTTTTTCCAGGATTTCGAGGTCACTCTGCATCGCTTTTCGTATAATACTGCGTGTTTCACCCTTACCCCGTTTAAGCCTGACCAGAGTACCAACCAGTGAAGCTTTTCCAAGATCCTGTCCCCGTTCAGCTTCAACTACAACATACTCACCTTCATTCATCTCCAGATCGTTGCGATTGCGATAGATTGCACGCCTTTCACCTTTGAAAACCACTTCAACCAGTTTATTATTTTTTCCCATTCAGTTTCTCCATTACAGAAATAGCAAAATCAACCAAAACCAGAGAGATCGCAGCCCTGGAACGAATCCTGTTTATCGCCTGCTCACATAATCCAAGCAGTTGTTCAAGCTGATCAACACTCCTGACTTTATCCAATGCCACTTTCGGGGAGCAGATCCCCATAATATAGTTTTCAGTATCCACTATTCTGTCAAAAAATGAGTTCCTTATCAGATTCATTATCTGTATAAACATCTTCTCATAAGAACTGTAATTATTTATCAGTGCTATCTGATCAATTTTTTTGGCAATATCAATCCAGTCATTTTTAACACATAATGCCCAGAATTCCTGTGCGACTATAGATGCCTCTTCATCCGGATTCTCCCAGAGATAGATTGACTGACCAAGCGAACCCGTATTTACCACCTCTTTCAACCTGTCATCATCAGCGGCAATACCATACCTGGAAACAAGCTCCGAACTGATCTGCTCTGGTGAAAGACACGAAAACCTTAAAATCTGACAGCGCGAAACGATTGTAGGCAATACTGTGTGTAACCGCTGCGAAATGAGTATCATCAATGTCCCGGCCGGCGGCTCTTCAAGTGTTTTCAACATTGCATTAGCCGATTCCTTGCTCATCATCTCAATACCATCCAGAATCGCTATATTCCTTCCACCCTTCAGGGCACCACGATGAATTGCATGATTAACCTCCCTGACCCAGTCTACCGGGACATTTGGTATACCGCTATGCATACGAGGTAAATAAGGTTCCCTAATCCGCTCATTCACACATTCAGAAATATATTTCCATCCCTGCTCAGTAAGTTTTGAATCGCTCCTGTGTTCCTTTTGAAGAGAAACCGGCATAATTACATGAAAATCAGGATGAGAATAGTGAAGCATCTTACGGCAGGAATCACACTCGTAACACGGTTTTACCTGTGCACTCTCACAATGGACTGCCATTGCAAGTTCAAAAGCTGCAGCAAATTTTCCTGTTCCCATATCTCCGCAAAAAAGATATGCATGCCCCATTGTCTGATTAAAAAAAGCAGCTTCCAGAACCTCTTTAATCCGGTTTTGCCCAACGAACTGCTTCCATCCTATTTTTTCCATAATCACCTGCTTTCAAGCCACTTAAGAGGATCAAGCGCCTCAGCCATTTTTCTGATCTCAAAATGCAGCTTCGCTCCCCCTAAAGAACCGGTCTCTCCAACATGACCCAATACCTGCCCATACTCAACCTGCTCATCCTGGCTTACAAGTATGTCCTGAAGATGTGAATAAACAGAGATATACCCACCTGCATGATCAACAATAACAAGCTGCCCCAAACCGCGCATCCATCCTGTATGAATGACATTTCCCGGAGCAACAGATTTGACTCCCTGACCTTTTTTGGCTTCTATATCAATACCGTTACTCATAATCACAGTCTTATAAACCGGATGAACAACTTTACCAAATTTTGTAATTATACTTCCATCTACCGGCCAGGGCAGTTTTCCCTGACGTTTCTCAAAAGCGATCTCTCTTTTACGCTCAATATCTTCTCTTGCTTTTTTACGTTTTTTTTCAAGCAGTTCGATCATGGCATTCAGTTCCCGCTGTGATGCCTCCAGTTCCGCAATCATGGCAGCATAGTTCTCTTTTTGATTCCTGATATCCTCAAGCATCGTTTTACGCGTCTTCTGCTCGTCAATAAAGGTCTTCTGCTCCTGCTCTTTTTCATCCCTTAACAGAGAAAGGTTTTCCAGCTCATTTTGATGAAAAGTCTTTTTCTCTCCAATCTCCGTCTTGAAATTGCCAATATCCTTTATAAGATTTCTGTCATACCTGTTTAACTCTTCAAGATACCTGACCCGGTTAAGCAGATCCAACGGACTTTTCGAAGTCAGAATTATAACCAGAGGATGTGAAACACCCGACATATAAGCCTGACGCAACCGCGTTTTCATGATTTTCTGGCGACTATTGAGCTTTTGCTGCGCTATTTCCAAAGAATCCCCTAATACTTTGATTACTTCCTGAACCGAATCAATCTGTGAAGACAGCAAATCGAGATACGTCTTAGATCCTTCAATATTTTTCTCGATCTGCTCAAGGCGGGTAAGGTAATTACCCTCTTCATTCTGAAGTTCCTTTAACCTGGATCGTCCCTTTTCCAGTTCTGTTTTTATTGAATCAAGCACACCCGACGTCTTGCGTATTTCCTGATCAAACTGTGAAATAACCTTGTCTGATTCTGCACCATATCCCGAATCAAAAAAAAGAAATAGTGCAATCAGGCAAGAAATTTTCGTACAGCACTGAGACTTCCAATCCAACCGAAAAACACTCCCAGAAACATGGTTACCAGTGGAAAATAATCGGGACCCCACGACAACGTAAAACCTGATAAAACCACTTTAAATATATTAAGAAAAAACACACCTATTATTCCTCCGATAAGCCCCTGAAGCATACCTTCGAGTAAAAACGGCATCTTGATAAAAAATGCTGTAGCACCCACCATATGCATATTCTGAACAAGCTCTTTTCGGGCATAGATTGTAAGCTTGATTGTACTGGAAATCATGAAATGAAGAACAAACATCATTATAAATGCAGCAATTCCGGCAATCAGATAAAAAAACCAGCGAAACTTTTCAACCAGCTCCATCCACTCTCTTGAATAACGAACACTCTCAACACCACCTATCTGCTCCAGATCCCTGCAAAGTGATGACACAGCCTGAGATGACCGAAACCTTGAACCTATATAGATCTCTATTGATGCAGGCAGAGGATTGTCATCAACCGCATAAAGCATCTCGCTTCCGTAAAGTGATTCAAAACGTTCCCAGGCAGAATCCTTGTTAATGACTTCCGCACGCTCAACCTGACTATATCCTTTTACGACTCTCATGATCTCATTCAATTCAGACGAATCCTGCGACACACCATCTTCAAGATAAACAGCTATATCAGCCTGCTCGTCGGTTTTCTCCAGTACAGATTCAATATTCACAAACCCCAAAACCACAATACTCATAAAAAAGAGTGATGCTGCAACAGAGATTATGGAAACAAAGGTCATCAGCTTGGCCTGATACAACCCCCTGATCGCTTCTTTAAAAAAATAGAAAATCAAACCCATGTTTTATTAATAATCCGGTTAACTTTTACACAGAATGGATCTCGAAAATCATAATCCCGAACCAAAATTATCCACGAATTTTGCCCGGATCAGAACAGTATTCAAAAAGAACCAAAAAACAAAAATAATAAAAGCCTGACTCTTCCATTGGATAACCTTGAAACAAAAATGGGTATTTTCTTCAGCCAGATATTGACACTGGTTTAGCAATGTGTTATAATTACATTGTACTATTAAACTATGACAATATTACACAGGAGCAGAATAATTGGCCTTCAAATTCACTCTGAGCAACTCAAGCGGTGTACCCTACTATCGCCAGATAGTTAACCAGGTCATGTATGGTGTTGCAAACGATTTACTTAAACCAGGCGAACGGCTTCCTACTGTAAGACAACTTGCCGTCGACCTTCAGGTTAACCTCAATACAATAGTAAAAGCTTACAACGAGCTGGAACTTCGGGGAGTTGTAAATACCCAACAGGGCACAGGTACATTTGTATCCGAGAACGGTTCATTGATTGATCCTCAGGAAAAACAGAAAGCTATTGAAAGGGTTTGCTCTAAATTTCTTGATGAGATCGCATCAATGGGCTTAAGCAACGAGGAAGTCGCCACTACCTTAAAAAAAATTGTAAATGAACGGAAATCCCGTGAAAGGAGATAAATCAATGGCTTCAAACAATAATGAGTATCATGAAACCAAAGAGTATAACCCGGTTACAGGAGCAATCAGAAAAATCCTGTTTGCTTTTCAACGATATTTCATCAACATCCTGTTTCTGGTTGCTGCAATTTTCCTTATTATATACTCACGCAGCACCGAAACGACACAGGCAATAATATCAATAGTTGCAGCAGTGATCCTGATTTCGGGAGTACTTTCATTACGAATTGCTTTTGAATGGGAAAGAGTACCGATTCTTCGATTCGGAAAATTCAGGAAAACCAGAGGTCCGGGCCTGTTTTTTATTATTCCCTTTGTAGATATTCCCTGCGGATATGTGGATTGCCGGATAACGGTAACCGATTTTCCAGCAGAAAAGGTCCTTACCAAAGATGCAGTTCCAATATATGTTGATGCAATCATTTTCTGGATGATATGGGATGCTGCGAAAGCCAAACTTGAAGTTGAGAATTATCTTCTTGCAGTACCACTGAGCGCCAAAACTGCTCTCAGGGACATAATAGGCAAAACCACACTCTCCACTCTTCTTACAGACCGTGAAGCGATCGGGCAGGAATTACAAAAGATCCTCGATTCCAAAACCAATCCCTGGGGTATTACTGCTTTGTCTGTTGAGTTAAAGGATATTGCAGTACCACAGAAACTGGAGGAAGCGATAAGCAGGGAAGCTCAGGCTGAAAGAGAGAAAAACGCAAGAGTTATTCTTGGTTCTGCGGAGATCGAACTCTCTAAAAAATACTCTGAAGCAGCGCAAAATTATAAAGGTAATGAAGAAGCTCTGACATTGAGATCGTTGAACCTTCTTCTTGAAACAGTAAACAGCAAAGGTTCAATGATTCTTGTGCCCTCAGAAGTTCCTCACCTGATGAACAAGGCACTTTCTGTTGCAATGGCCAAGAAAACAGGTTCACTGAATACTACAGATCAGGAAATGAAATAAACCAAATACCTGTAATTGGAGGTATAAATGAGAATCAGGGAAAAGTTTTTCAAAACAGTCGCATCCATGGTAACAAGACACCCGGGTAAAATTCTTCTTGGATGTGCATTTATAACAGTTGCAATGCTCATAATGTCGAGCAGACTTGGAATAAAAACGCAGTTTGCCGCAATGCTGCCCGAAGAAATTCCTCAAATTCAGGAGTATATGGACATTATTGACGATTACTCTTCGGATGCAACTGTCATGATAACCCTGGAAAGTCATGATAAGGATCTGAAGCTTATGCATGAAGCTGCTGAGGAGCTTGCTTCACGTCTGCAGAATGTACCACTCCAGAAGCCTTCCGAGGGAGTCAAGTTGTCTTTAGGACAGAAAATTGCACTTATGCAGGGTAAATTTCCGGATGACATTGATTACGATACCCTGAACCTTGTCAGGCGAATTGATTATAAACTGGATAATGATTTCATGTCTGAACATGGCTTGATTATTCAGAAACCCAAAGATCTTGAAAACACTCTTGAGATGTTTGGCTCACTTGAACTTGCCCAGCTTATTGAAAATATCAATAATAATTTTGAAAAAGAGTTTATAGAAGATTCCGACAATCTGACAACCATTGATGGAGAGGGGCAGGCAACCCAGGGACTTGAGGGTATCAGAAAGTTTATCCGGAGTATAGGATTATATCTTGACAATGGTGATTCCACCGCAGCAGCCGAAGCGATTGCAGAGTTTATTTCCGGACCTCAGTACATGATATCATCAGACAACACCATGCTTCTGATCATGGTGCAACCATCAGTGAGCTATAATGAGTTTGAAGATTTAATGTATCTTGGTAATCGTATCGACGATACCCTTGAAGCAGTTAAAGAAATGTATCCCGGTCTTGAAATCGGACGTACGGGAATGATGATGATGCAGATTGATGAAAACAATGCGCTTGCAAATGATTTCAGCTGGCCTACCGTTATTGCTATCGGTATCATTCTTGTGTTGCTTATCGGATCTTTTGGAAGCTGGAAAAATCCATTTTTTAGTGTATTTACCCTGGCGATCGGATTGATATGGACTGCAGGTATTCTGGGAATTGTTTTCCAGTACCTGAACATGATGTCTGCCGGGTTTGCTATCATCCTTATCGGTTTAGGAATAGATTTCGGCATTCATTTCATATCCGGTTTTCGTGATGGGCAGGAACACGGGAAATCGATTATAGATTCTATTTATTATATGTATAACCGTGTCGGTCCGGGAGTCATTACCGGAGCATTTACGACTGCCATTGTGTTTTTCAGTCTTCCTTTAACAAAATTTGAAGCTTATTCACAGATGGGTTATGTTACCGGTATCGGTATCCTTACCATGCTGATCATTCAGATGATAATGCTTCCGGCTCTTATGGTTTGGGACAATAAAGGATATTCAGTTTCAGGCAATATTCTTCACAAACTCAAACTGGGTTTTTTGGTAAATATCTGGAACTGGTCGGGAAAACATATTGATGCTTTTTTCAGGTTACCTGTGTTTAAATGGATCAGCAGACCGCTTCAGTTCGGTTTTCTTTCTTCATCGGCAAAGTTTACAAGAAATACACCGGTTGCAGTTTCCATAATTGTATTATCAGCAATTCTTGCTGTGCTTTCACTAAAAGCCGCATCAAATATGGAATGGGAATACGATCTTATGAAACTTGGGCCTGGAGATACCCCAAGTATAATCACACAAAACAAGATTCTCGACAAGTTTGAGATGTCGCCCGATTTTGCAATGGTAAAGGCAGGGGATCTTGATGAATGCCGCACTCTTGTTGAGGAATTTAAAAAAGTCGGAAACCGCACAGATCTGATAAGTTCCGTAGATGCAGTTACAGAGTTTATACCGGAAAAATCGGATCAGCTCAAAAACAAAAAACAGATAATTGCATTCAGGGAAAAACTGAATGGCATGGGCATTTCCGATTCCATGGCAGAAAATGATTTTGACAAATTAAGACAGGAGTTTATACGTCTTCACCAGAACATAGTAGAGATAGGCGAACTCTCGATTATGTCCAGCGGTGAAAAAAACAAGATAATTCAGAAATGTGACCAGATAGTGGGTAAAACCGATGAGGACAGCTACATATTGGCACTTGAAAACAAATTAAGCTCTTTTGAAAATGACCTTCCGGTTATCAGTAATTATCAGAAAATTGCGGGAAACATTCTCAGGGATCGCCTTAAAAAGATGACAAACACAGAAATTGTTACGCTTGAGAATCTTCCTGAAGATATCCGTAACCGCTATGTAAACAAGAAAAATAATGATCTGCTTATCAGTGTTTTCCCCAAGGGATACATATGGGAAGAGAAAAGTCTTATCACTTTTAACGAACAGACCGAAAGAGTTTCGGGACGAACAACCGGTATGCCGGTAATTACGCAATTGCTGCTGGATCTTATGGCAATAAAGGGAAAAGAGGCTATGATCATCGGTGCTATTGCCATTTTACTATTCCTTCTTCTTGATTTCAGATCCTTTAAATATACCTTTCTGGCTGCAATACCACTTGCAGTAGGAGCATCATGGATGATGGGTCTGGTTGCTGCAACAGGAATGAAAATGAGTCTTATGAATTTTGTAGCCCTGCCTTTAATAATAGGAATAGGGATTGATTACGGCGTACATGTTCTTCACCGATATCGCACCGAGGGACGCGGGTCATTACCGCTTGTAATGAAATTTACAGGGCGCGCTATCCTGCTTACATCACTTACAACAATGATCGGTTTCGGATCGATGAGCCTTGCATCACATACCGGTATCGCAATATTTGGTTTCACACTTTTTTGCGGCGTGGGAGCATGCTTTATAAGCAGTGCTTATGTGCTTCCTGCAATCCTGAGCCTGATGGAAAAACTGACGGGAAAGAATCGCAGGTCAAAAAAAAGTCTACAATCGTCAAAATCAGATAATGTTAAAACAGATACAGATGAAAACAATCAGTTAAAGGAGGAAACCTGTGCTTAACAAATTAATATTATCGATCATGCTGACAGTCATTTGCGGATACGCAATAACAGTTGATGAGATACTCGACAAGGTGGAGGAAAATCAGGAACCTCAAACCTCCCGCAGCGAAATTACTCAAAGGGTATTTCAACCAAACGGGCATGAAAATGTTTCAAAGCTGACAAGTTACTCTATTGATAAAGGTGACAAAAGCATGTTGGAATATGTTGAACCTGCGCGCATACGCGGAATGAAAATTCTTATGCTCAATGATGGTGATGATATCTGGTTTTATTCTCCCCGTACAGCAAGGGTGCGAAAAATCGCAAGTCATCAAAAAAATCAGTCCGTAAACAATTCCGATTTCTCTTATGAAGATATGTCATCGAAAGATATGCGTGAGGATTATGATATAGAGCTTGCCGGTGAAGAACAGATTGATAATACTGCATGCTATAAACTTGTAGCAATACCAAAAAAAGATGATATATCCTACTCAAAAACGGTATCCTGGATTGATAAGGAAAAATTCATTCCGGTTGAGATGCACTTTTTTGATGAAGGTGGAACACTGTGGAAAAAACTCATAGTTGAAGGAGCCCAAAAGGTCGGTAAATACTGGAGTTACAAACAGATTACCATGCATAATGTGCTTAAGGGCAGCAAAACGATCATGGAAATGAACAAGACTGAAAATGATATTGACATAGACAAGAACATGTTTTCCGAAAGGTATCTCAGCAGGTAAGGAAGGAACAAAATGAAACCTTTTATAATACTTATATTCACTGCCCTGTTTTCAGTTAACGTGTTGTATGCATCAAATATCTCCAGCAATCTTCGTTTCGGAGGATACATTGAGAACAAAACTGTTTTAACTGTCTCTTCGGATGAACTGATAAGCGATAATGCACTTGCACGTCTTGAGGGTACATGGGATATTGGCAAGTGGGGCGGCATAGAAACCCATGTAATTTTATCTGCTCCACTTCAGCCTCTCGACCCGTTTGAAACTATCCGAAATGGTTCGGTCATGGACAGGAGTTTACAGCAGGCATTGTACCCTTTTTTGGAAAAACTTGATGATTTCATTCCATCAGGCGACAGCACCGAACCATTGCTGTCAGAAAAAGATGCACAGCGTATTATCTGGCATCTGCCGTATTCAACCTTTTACCCAACCGACAAGGTGGTTCTGGACAGGGCTCTTATCAAGACATATTTCAAGCATTTTGATCTGTTTGTCGGGCGTCAAATGATTGCATGGGGGACCGGGTATGCTTTTAATCCTACTGATATATGGAACAGCAAAAACCCTCTTGATCCTGATGCGCCAAAGGTTGGTGTAAATGCGATACGCCTTGAGATACCGCTTGGAATACTCTCCGGTATTTCTCTGATAGCATCACCGGGACACGATTTCAAACACTCCAGTGCCGGCTTGAGAATTAAAAGTAATCTGGGGCATTTCGATTTTTCGCTAAGTGGAATGCGAATAATGAATTCGGACCGTGCACTCCTTGGTTTACCGCCAAAAATTGTTGCAGGAGCTGATTTTACAGGAGAAATTGGTGATATTGGAGTATGGGCTGAAGCGGCATTTAACAACCCGGTTTACAGTGGAATGGAATACACTGATTTTGATTCAAGTTTTGTTCAGGCAGTCGCAGGGCTTGACTATACTTTTGATAATGGGTTATACGCAATTGCTGAATATTATTTCAATGAGTCCGGATGTAAAGACAGTGAAGATTACGGTGCAAAAGAATTGATTAAGCTTCTGACAGGTGAAATGTCTGGTTTGGGCAGGCATTATCTTTTCGGAGGTGTTCAATACAGCATAGCCAATCAGTATGATTTTTCACTATTTGCTCTTGGTAATCTAACAGACCGCTCTGTCATGTTGATGCCTTCTGTTACTTTTATTCCAAATGATATTATCAGTATTGAAATAGGAGCACAGGCAGGGATCGGAGATCACAAGAAGAGTGAATACGGAGGAGCATTTCCCAATCTGTTTCTTACAGTAAAGGGATATTTTTAATGAACATAAAATACGAACAATCTATTAATCTTTTTTGAAATAGTAAAGATTATTTGGGGCTAAAGGCTTCTGTTTTCCCGCTAACGGGACCACCTGGCACTTTTAGTGCAGCTTAAGACTTGGTTTTGGGGGCACGCACGAAGTCTGGTTGCAGTATAAGATTACCTTATAACTGACTTCCATAGCATTTATTTTTATTCTTTCTTCAACTTCTACCCCCAGTCCCTCTTCTCTCACAGGAGATGGGGGTCCGAAAAACATTAATGAATACCAGGAATAAACTGTAATAGCTTATACATAAACCTATACTTTATCCACTTCAGTGGATTAAGAAACACAAGCTCTCCGCGGCCGTTATGTTGAGCTTCACCTGCACCAAAGAAAAGCAGCTTTTATTGTTCGAGTTCCGCTAACCTCATTTACTTTGTAAAATTCAAATAAGATTTTCATGTCCGCCGAGCGCACACGACCCCCGCGGTAGTTCATTGCAGCTCTGAAACTCCTGTTTGGGGGCGTGTGGTAACATTTGAATAGTTCCAAATTAAAGAGAATTTAGAAACCAATCAGAAATAATCGCAATAAAATTACAAACAATCGGATAAAATCGGAAACAATAAAATAGAAATTACAAACTTTCCAGTATTAATGAATTGAACAATTAAGAATATAATCAAATTTTCTTGCTTGTTTCCACTTCAGTGAATTAAGAAACACAAGCTCTCCGCGGCCATTATGTTGAGTTTCACCTGCACTTAAGAAAAGCAGCTTTTACTGTTCGAGTCCCGCTGTACTCATTTACTTATTAAGCGAGGATAAAAAATGTTTTCGAGCGGGCGAGTTTAAAAGCTGCGTACTTTTTTAGACCCTAAAAATTTTACTTCTTTTTTTATGTGCAGGTGATTAGCGAAACATGGCCGCCAAGGGCATTTTGTCATTACCATTCTTTAACCGTAAGGTGTTTAGCCTTCGGCTTTGCTATATTATATAATTTTGCGGTTTGGGTACTTTTTTGCCCTGGAAAAAGTACCTCGTCGTTCGGGCGCGAAAGCCCGTATAATTTATTTTTACTACCATTCTTTATATAATGTAAAATTCAAATAAGATTTTCATGTTCGCCGGGCGCACACGACCCAGCTTTAATAATGACAATTTTTCAAATGATAAGTTTTATGTTCGCCGAACGCACTTTTTGATTTTAAAAGATTATCTGGGTCGCCGAGCGCACACGTCCCCCGCGGTAGTTCATTGCAGCTCTGATAATCCTTTTTGGGGGCGTGTGGAAACCTGTGTATAGTTACGGTTTACAGGAAAATCGGAAACCAATCAGAAATAATAGGATTAAAATTACAAACAATCGGATAAATCGAAACCAATAAGATAGAAATTACAAACTTTCCAGTATTAATGAATTGAACAATTAAGAATATAATCAAATTTTCTTGCTTGTTTCCACTTCAGTGAATTAAGAAACACAAGCTCTCCGCGGTCGTTATGTTGAGCAGCACCTGCACCAATGAAAAGCAGCTTTTTTGTTGGAGTCCCGCTGTACTCAGCGGCGATTTTAAAAGCTGCGTAATGACTAAAGTCATAAAATTCTTTTTTACATTCCATTCTTTTTCTGTGCAGGTGGTAAGCGAGACATGGCCGCAAGGGCACTTTTGTCATTACCATTCTTTAACCGTAAGGTGTTTAGCCTTCGGCTTTGCTATATTATATAACCTTGCGGTTTGGGTACTTTTTTGCCCTGGAAAAAGTACCTCGTCGTCCGGGCGCGAAAGCCCGTATAATTAATTTTTTACTACCACTCTTAAAAAATAATATTATTTGAAATTAAGAATTAAGATCATCTGGGTCGCCGAGCGCACACGACCCCCGCGGTAGTTCATTACAGCTCTGTAACTCCTGTTTGGGGGCGTGTGGAATCCTGTGAATAATTCCTGTTTACCAGAAAATCAATAAAACAACTCCCTAATATCCACTATACTAACTCACCAAGAACCCAGATTGCCGGTTCACCCGGAGTTATGTGCTCGGCTGCGCCTACGCGAACCGGCTTATGCGCTCGGCGTATAAAGTTAATATCTTTATCTGGTAATAGGCTTATGCGCTCGTCGTATAATGTAAATATCTTTATCTGGTAATAGGCTTATGTGCTCGGCATAACAAATTATCCTCACTGTAATTTAATAGTCGGGACTTGTGCAGTCGGCGTAACATAAATATCCTTATTCTTATTCTATTCTATAAACAGGATAATAATAGTAAAGATTATTATCAGCTAAAGACTTCCTATACAAAAAATAAATTTGGACATTTACTTCTTATTAAAATTAAATTTCTGATAAAAACCAGCTACCCACTCATCCGATTCTCTTGTAAGTCCTTTTTCAAGGTTCAAAGTAAATGTGCTGCGGTTAAAAAGACGTTTTATCTGTAACCTCAAAACTGAGTAGTGTGCCAGTTGTGTTGCACGAAGTCCGTTATACATTCCACTGAGCTGCATAACACCTTCCCATTTATTCCACAGTTTTCTGTAAGAAACTCCATAAGGAATTTGATCAGCCTGAGCAGACCCCCTGACATACTCTACCGGACTCCCAAGAGGAGCCAGACCGATTCTTGCACTCAAATAATCCGATTCCGTAATTTTCTTTGACAAGGAAAAAATAAGGAAATAATCTGCAACCCCGGTACCTGCACCAGCCAGACCATTACTTTCATAATAATTGTGATCATTTTTCCAGATAGTGTATGGCTTGGCACTTGAAAATTTTACTCCGATGGTAAATGCCACTGAAGGGATAAACTTTTTCTCTTTAACTAACCTGACCTTTGTTTCGAAACGCGGAGATTTACCTCCGGTGTTTTTGATACTTTTATAAGGGAATTCAATAAACAGATCTGTCAATTCCAGTTTTAACATGACAAAATCAGCAGGGTAATATTCAAAATAAAGCGGAATGATAAACATAAGGCGCTCTTTCCACTCATCATTTTTTACCATTGGCATTTTTGATGTGTAAAAAGCCACAAAACCGGTTTCGAAACTCCAGGTACCGGATTTCTCAAAATACGCATCATCCATCCGTGAATAGATGTACCCCATCTGATGTCCGAAATTGAAAATATTCCTGTGAATAGTATTACCTGTATCTGCTGCTAAGCACCCAATTGATTGTATTATAATCAGTATTAAAACTGTAACTCCAACAAGATTTTTATTAGAATACATATATTCTGTGCCCCAAAAATTTTTAAAAAAAATAATCTGTTTTTATTCTGATCCAAAAATAGCTGTTTTCCTGTAACAATCAATATCATTTTCGACATACGTGGTAACAACCCATAAACCCCGTTCTTCACCAGGTATCTTTTTGCGCAGGCACAAACGTTAATCATCATCTGCGTTCAGCTTTTTAAACAGGCATACTGTTTTATGGCGTAATGATTGCATTACTGACCATTTATCTGACTATGTTTTGAGATATTTCCCGACTGATTAATCAAACTGGAGTCTGCATGTTCGGTAAATCTATTCGTCTTTTCAAATTAGCAGGTTTTCAAATCAGTATTGATTTAAGCTGGTTTATTCTTTTTTTTCTTATCTCCTGGTCGCTTGCATCCGCTGTATTCCCCTATTTTATTTCTGGCCTTGAAAGTACAACCTACTGGATAATGGGAATCACAGGTGCGCTCGGACTTTTTGCGTCTATAGTGTTTCATGAATTATCCCATTCACTGGTAGCAAGGCGTTTTGGTCTTCCGATGAAAGGGATTACCCTTTTTGTATTCGGAGGAGTTGCAGAGATGACCGAAGAGCCTCCAAGCGCAAAAGCTGAATTTTTCATGGCGATTGCCGGTCCGCTTGCAAGCATATTTTTGGGATTAATTTTACTTGGACTAACCTCATTAGGACGATCCCAGGCCTGGAACAGGCCATTTGTAATGGTGATAAACTATCTGGGTTCACTAAACATAATTCTCGCCATATTCAATCTTATACCTGCATTTCCTCTTGATGGCGGCCGTGTGTTAAGATCTATACTCTGGCATTTTAAAAAAGATTTAAACAGGGCTACACGTATTTCGGCAAACATTGGCTCTTTTTTTGGCATTGTTTTAATTGTTGTCGGGATTATCTCTTTTGTAACCGGAGCCTTTATCAGCGGAATCTGGTGGATTCTTATCGGTTTTTTCATAAGAAATGCAGCGCAGATGTCTTACCAGTCGGTACTTGTGAAAAATTATCTTGAAGGAGAAAAAATTCAAAAATTCATGAATACCAATATGATTACCGTACCATCAGAAACACCTGTTGACAAGTTTGTTGAAAATTATCTTTACCATTACCACTATGCCATGTTCCCGGTTGCACAGGACCATAAGATTTCGTGTATAACCACTCAGGAAATAAAAACAGTTCCCCGTGAAGAGTGGAGCACTCACTCTGTTGGCGAACTGGCACAAAGCTGCTCCACAGACAATGCGGTGAGTATAGATGACGATGCGATGAAAGTGCTTACAACAATGAACAGAACCGGAAAAAGCCGTTTTATGGTTATAGATCACGAAAGTAATCTTGTTGGAATAGTTACTTTGAAAGATATGATGAAATATTTGTCTGTGAAAATGGAGTTAAACAAGTAAGCTGGATCTTTGCATGCATCTTAATCACCTCTCCCCATTTCATCCTTTATATAGATTACCCGGCGTTCATAAAAGAATTAATCTGTTACAGTTGGATTAAGATCTGGAATTGGGAGTACAAAAAAGAATCGCCGGGTACTTAAACCCGGCGCTTCCGCTTCACCCAAATTGTTGCAAGAGGGCCTTGCAATCGGTAGGACTTTTAATATATAAAACGTTTTTTGTAAGCGCAAGAGTTTTTTTAAATTTTTTTAATTTTTTTTATCGGATACTTATTTTCAGTAGTACATACCAGCTCATCATATTTTTTGGAGAGAATTGGCCAGGTTTTTACTACGATGAGAACTTTTTCCGTAGCCACATTCTCAGAGATGGGTTAAATTTAATTCCCTGCCACTTAAATTTATTATCGCTTCTGCCAAATGTGACCGGTGACACATCCAGGGTTCCTTTTCAAAGCAAATTCCCGGCTAACTCATATTTCACCTTGGTCTCATACTCACCGCCAGCAATTATTTCTGCAATCCGGTACAACCGTATTTGGGTTTCCTGTCTGGTCATTACAGCGAAACCGTGCGGTTCGTTTAAATATTTCAGAGGACCTTTTGCCAGGCTTCGTGAAGCAACAAAATCATTATGTGAAGAAATTCGTGAGTGTAAAAGATCATTCGCCTGGTCCAGAAATTTTTTCTGCTGCCCAAGTATCACGGGTGCAAATCCCTTATCGATTTCAACACCGATACTGCTTCGCCCAGATGCAATTGCAGCAAGAGATGTTGTTCCGGTACCTGCAAAAGGATCCAGAATAGTATCTGAATAAAGCGAATACATATTAATTAACCTGTATGCCATCTCTAACGGAAAAGCTGCGCTCCGGTTACGCAGTTCCCTGTTATTCAAATTCTGAATCACTCCTTTAAAATCCCAGATATCAGAAAACCATTTATTACGTTCTTCCCAAAAAAACGAACTTTCCATTCTCTTATTTTTATGTAACGGATCTGAAAAATCTCTTTTTGGTCCTTTCCTGAAAATAAGGATATACTCATGCTCCAGTGTTACATAAGCCCCTGATGGCAGCATGCCGGATCCCATAAACTTGTTTGGTGCATTTGTAGTTTTACGCCAAAGTATAACCGGAAGAGCATCAAAACCAATATCAAGAAATGCAGAAATAATTCTTGCATGATTGGGATATAACCGGAATCTGCCATTAATTGTCCGGGTTGCATCACCGATATTGATACAGGCAAATGATCCGGTTTTCAAAACCCGATAAAGCTCATTCCAGGTTTTATCAAGTTCATGATGCATTGCTTCAAAAGCACTCTGCCCATCTTTGCGAACCAGGGCATCATTTACTTTAGAAGAGATTGAAGAAAATGATTTATCCCACATCTGAATCATTGGATAAGGTGGTGACGTTACAACAAGATCTATGGATTCATCATTAATTTCACATAAATTCCTTGAATCACCAATTATGGTTTTGTGTGTTGTATTAATCAAAAAGCACTACCTCGTTTTTACACCAGGGCCAGATCCTGCAGGCGAATAAATTTACAACCGTCAAAGAGTTAAGCTCAAGTACTGCAAAACACGGAAAATGCTTACAAAAACTTTCTTATCTTGACCCCAAAACACTAAATTGCATCCCGGCATATTACCATTAACTTAACTTAAACAAATTACTCATCCTGCTGGCCTTTATATTGCTCTATATGCAATTACTCCAGGAAGGTGATCATTATGAATAACAGGCTAAATATAATTACTGCTGTAATAACGATTGTACTTTTAGCAAGTTGTACCAGAGATGAGTATGACCATTCAGATACAGATCTTCTGGGTATCCATAAATACACCTGTGGAACATTTATTAATAGTGAACCGATACAAATAATATTCTCAGACAGGGTCAGCATTAATCCGATGTTGATAAATGTACCACTGCCGGATTCACCTTTTTCTTTTGATCCTGATATCGAAGGTGCAGCTATCTGGATTAATGACAGTACCCTTCAATTCATTCCATCGCATAAATTAAAAGGTGGACAAACCTACACTGCATCATTAAATATAAACGCTTTTCAGGAAACTCTTGAAGGAAATTTCATTTTTACATTTACACCTTTAGAAAAAAGTTTCGATGTAATTTTCGATGAATTAAAACCATCAAGTCATGATAATCTTGCATATCAAAAGCTTGAAGGTAAAATCATAGCCTCTGATACAGAAGATTTAACCGATATTGAGAATGTTATTTCAGCTTTTCAAAATGGCAATCGCCTGAATGTCATCTACAAGAATTCAAATGCCCCGAAAACATACCCGTTCATTATTGACAGTATTTTACGAAAAGATATCCCATCACAGATATCAGTACTCTGGGATGGTAAACCAATCGGCATAGAAACAAAAGGTGAACACACTGTACAGGTCCCTTCAATCCACTCTTTTTTTGTGATCAGTGCTCACTCAGTACAGAGTGAAACATGCTATGTTGAAGTAAGATTCAATGATCCGCTTGATCCGGACCAGAACCTTAATGGACTAATAAGAGCCGGATCAAAGAGTAATGAATCATTCATGATAAATAATAATGTTGTTCGCATCTTTAACAATTCAGGTTGGGCAGGAACAGTAGGTATTCAGGTTGAGCATGGAATACGAAACTCCATTGGAAAAGAACTTCTGGAACCCTGGCATGGCCTTGTTTTTTTCGAGGAATTGCCGGCCAGGCTTGATTTCTGTGATTCCGGATTAATAGTTCCTTTCCTGGATAATCCCACCTTACCGGTTCATGCTGTCAATATTGATAGAATTAAAATTGAAGCATTTGAAATATTTGAAAATACCATATCGCAATTTTTCCAGATTAACGATTTTTTTGGAAAAAATGAACTGGAAAGAGTAGGCAAGGTTATATGGACTAAAGAGATTCAGCTTGATTCAAGCAAAGAAAAATCAAACCGGGTAAAAAGGTACGAAATCAGCATTAAACCACTTTTGGAAAAACCAAATAGCCGATTTTTCAGGATCAGACTTTCCTGCAATTACCCGGAAAAGGTTAGAAACGATACAATTTTGACAACTGTTAATAACGAATCAACAAAAATTTCCCAGAGTAAAAAACTAAAAAAGAGCTTTCAACCTTTAAATGAATTGACGGAAGGTAAAATGATAAAAGCATTGCCAGAAAATCAGGGCAAGCACAGCAATGAAATTTCAGTTTATCGTAACATTCTTGTTTCTGATATTGGAATCACGGCAAAGTTAATAAATGACAGTATCATAAACATTGTAACTACCAGTTTGACTACAGCATCACCGCTGCCGCTCGTTAAAATAAACATTTTTGATTATCAGCAGCAGATAGTTGCATCGGGTAAAACGGACTCTGAAGGGTTGTTGACATTAAATACTAAAGGGAAACCGTTTTTAATTGCTGCTTCCAAATGTAATCAGAAATCCTACCTCCCTGTTAACTTTCAGGTATCAGAAAAAAATACTTCCACAAACCTTGAATACAAAAGCAAGTTGATTGATGGATTTATCTATTGTGAAAGAGGTATCCGGCGCGCGGGCGACACACTTTTTGTCGCATTTATACTTCACGATCGATTTAATCGAATAGACCAGACCAAACCTGTTATCGTTGATTTGAAAGATTCAGAAAACAACCCTGTCTATAACACTCAAACATCACAATCATTAAACGGGTTTTACGTATTCAGAATTCCAACCAGCTCATCTTCACCCGACGGATTATGGAATCTGCAGATCCGGGCCGACGATTCCCTGTTTGAGAAAAAAATCAGAGTAGGAAATTATTCAGAATTGTCTCGGGAAAATGTTCTTGAATTCAGTGAAACTATCATAACCAGTTTTAATTCATGCAGTCTGAATCAAAATTTCATTCCTGTAAACAAAACACCATCAGCAGTTAATATCAATAAAACCCGGTTTGTTACCGGAGATACTGTTTCCATTTCGGTTCAATCACAAACTTCAGATTACATTCTTGTAAATATCGAAAACAACAAAAATCTGATAAAACAAAAATGGATTCAAAGCAAAAAAAACCAGACCAATTTCAAATTCAAGGCAGAACATGGAATGATCCCTGGTGTACATGTCAAGCTTACTTTATTTAATCCATTATCAGTTATCGAAAACGGTTTTCCTGTAAAAACCTGTGGAACGGTTCCCATAACGGTAATTGATCCATCAACCATCATTACCCCAACAATAGAGATTTCAGAAATACCAGGCAAAAACAATAAAACAGAAATTAAAATATCTGAAAAAAGCCGAAAAAACATGACATATACAATTGCAATTGTCGATGAATATCAACTTGAAATGACCGGATTCCAGACACCCAATCCCTGGGATCATTTTTACAATAACACAAAAAATGAAACCGGAACAGATGAACTTGATCTTTTTGAAAAAATTTCTCACGGATATGTGGATTCAATATCTATAATAGATATTTCAGACAACCGTCCTCACAATGTCAAAGATTCCAAAAAAAGTTTAAAAAAGAATTCACCCTTTATCATGTTTTACGGACCATTTGAGTTACAACATAACAAAAGGAATATCCATGAAACTGAACTGCCAAAAGATGCCACTTTATTAAGAATAATGGTTACAGGTGGTAACGGGAATGCTTATGGTTGCAATGAAAAGATAATCAATACCCGAAAGTCTAAAAACTAGTTATTTACCGATGTTCAGATTCATTTTCAAAACCGGCGCACTTTAGCCTTATTCAAAAAGAAATCCATTGATCATCAATCGAAGCTGATTCACAATAACTCTTTAATTTCCAAATATTCTTCTTCAAACAACCATTCGTTTTTAGATGGAACTCCAGAAGTCTTTTCAATAATCTTCTGCGCATTTTTGATTCGGTCCGAAAATGGAGGATGTGATGAAAATGACGAAAGGATCTTGTTTGAATCACCATAACGATCCAGAAGCAAAGAAAAGAATGAATTCATCCCGTACGGGTTTATTTTTGCTGCAGTAGTGTAAGCCACAGCGCAACTGTCTGCCTGATACTCCTTATCTCTGCTGAATTTCAAGAATGCCATGTTCTCCAGCAATGCTGTTACTGCAACAGATATTGAAGCAGAATCATTACCAAACAAAATAGTATTCACATTGCTCACAAATGTTTGTTGAACAAGAAGGTCACGACTGTGATACTTTGTAATATGACCAATTTCATGAGCAAGAACACCTGCAAGTTCTGAAGTGTTTCTGACATTTTCAAGAAGCCCCCTGTACACAAAAACATGCCCGCCAGGAATTGCAAATGCATTAATCTGATCATCATCAATAATATCAAAGGTAAAATCAATGTTTCTGTCATTCTGTGATGCGGCAATATGTTTGCCAAGAGAATCAACGAACCGGATAACTCTGCTGTTTTTTGTATATGGAGGATAAGTCGCTTCATCTGAACGTATTTGCTGATAAAACTGATTACCCAGAACAATCTCATCCTCCTCTGTTATAACATAGGGAGCTAAAACTTTTGTAACACTCTGGCACCTGAAGAAAGGAATAAACAAAGCATACGTTAAAATCAGAAACATTTTAAGTGTTTTCATATACAAAAATCCTCTTTTTCCTTAAAAAAAAACTTTATGTTTCATAATATACGATTAATGCCCGGAAATGACAATCCAGGTTGAATTTGAATTTATGAAGTATTAATTTTTGCCGGATACTACATTTCTGGCATAAAAGTAGTTGCGATTTTTATATTTTTGTTTTAGATTATAGATTAGAAGGTTAAAATATGATGAACTCACAGTATTTAACAGTAGTAGTCCTCGGTGTCGTGCGGTTTTTGCCGTAGGAGCCCAAGGACTGTATTGTTAAAAGGCTCCTGCGGATAAAAAATCAGCAGGAGCTTTTTTTTTGAGGACAAAATGAAGCAAAAACTTTCAAATTTGATTTCAAATACAATAAACCTGATAATTTTATCCCTCACATTAGTCTCTGTAATCGTGACAGTCGTGGTCGTGGTTTCAGTTCCACCGTGAGGGGTTGTATTATAAAAAGATAAAAGCCCCTGGCGGTGGAACCGACAGGGGCTTTTTTTTATTGGCCAATTAATAGAAAAATAGAAGGAGAGTTTAAAAATGAAATATTCAGGAGCACAGATTACAATCAAACTGCTTCAAATGCATGAGATTGATACCGTTATTGGAATTCCTGGCGGATCAAATCTTCCATTGTACGATGCACTTTATAACAGTACAATTCGCCACATTCTGGCACGGCACGAACAGGGAGCCGGATTTATTGCCCAGGGTATTGCACGCTCCAGTGGAAAAGCTGCAGTCTGTTTTGCAACAAGTGGCCCAGGCGCAACAAACCTTCTTACTGCTATTGCAGATGCCAAACTTGATTCAGTTCCAATAATTGCAATTACAGGCCAGGTACCAGGCCCAATGATTGGTACTGATGCGTTTCAGGAGGTTGATACCATTGGAATGAGCATGCCGGTAACAAAACATAATTTTCTTGTTCGCTCAGCTCAGGAATTGCTGTCAGTTATTCCTGAAGCTTTCAGAATAGCTTGTTGCGGACGAGGTGGGCCTGTATTGATCGATATACCCAAAGATGTTCAGCAGCAGATTATCGAAGTTGATTTTTGGCCAACCCCTGCTCCCTGTAATTTAAACATATTTGCTCATGATTCCCAAATTGAGGAGACAGTTTCGTTAATAAACAGTTCGAAACGACCGGTCCTGTATATTGGCGGAGGTGTAATTAATGCCGATGCTTCGCGTAATTTGCTGGCATTTGCACGAAAAAACAGTATACCCATAACATCGACACTTATGGGACTTGGTGCAGTTCCAAATAGTGAACCTCTTTATCTTGGAATGCTGGGAATGCATGGAGCGCGTTTCACCAATAAGATCCTGCATGAATGCGATCTGCTTCTTGCGCTTGGAGTTCGCTTTGACGACCGGGCAACCGGAAAGGTATCCCATTTCTGCCCGCAGGCAAAAATTATCCATGTTGATATCGACAAAGCCGAAATTAACAAAATAAAATCAGCAGACATTGCAATTACTGCGGATGTTAACGAATTCCTTTCTAAACTTCTTGAGCGAATTCAAGATAATTCCCGTGATGAATGGTTATCATACATCAATTCTTTAAAAAAGATGTTCCCTTTTCCGGCAATAGAAAATGATAATCCATACAGTCCGTTAAATATTATTCGAACGATTTCAGCGTTGGCACAATCAGATTCAATCGTAACAACAGATGTAGGACAACACCAGATGTGGGTTGCACAGATCTATCCGTTTAACCGCCCACGAACATTTCTTACGTCGGGTGGTCTGGGCACTATGGGATTTGGCCTTCCGGCTTCAATCGGAGCTGCTTTGGCAAATCCGGATAAACAGATAATCTGTTTTACCGGTGATGGTTCTCTGCTGATGAATATCCAGGAACTTGATACAGTTGCAGAATTAAACCTGAATATAAAAATAATACTGCTCAACAATGGTCACCTTGGACTCGTTCGTCAACAACAGGAACTATTTTACAATAAAAATTATATTGCATCCCGTTTTTACTCGAAACCATCATTTTGTACCATTGCCAATGGATTTGGAGTTAAAGCCATAGACCTTTCAGATGAGACCAAACCTGTTCCTGTTCTCGGCAGTGTTCTTTCGGAAAATGGCCCGTGTCTGATAAATATCCCCATACAGGAAACATCAAACGTTTTACCAATAGTTCCACCAGGTGCAGCTAACCACGAAATGATTGGAGACTAATTATGAATAATTCATATACAGTTCTGAAACTCAGAGTTAATAATCATCCAGGTGTCATGTCCCACATTACCGGTTTATTCTCGAGGCGTAATTTCAATCTTGAAGGGATACTTTGTGGTAAAATCGGTGATGGTTCCCTGAGTATTATTTATCTTCTGGTAAACCAACAGCAAAAACTTGAACAGGTAATGGCACAACTGGAAAAATTATATGATGTGAAATCTGTTTCCATAGCTGATAATTTTGACCTGAACCGGTTTATAATTCTATCCAGTTGTGATTAACTGTCGATCACAAAAAAGATTATTTCTTTATTTTTAATTAAAAAATTAACACAATAATTAATTAGGCGGGTTTATGATTCCATTTAATTTTTTTCATGAACCCGCGAAACAAAAATTTCTCACAAAAAAATCAGGGAAACCTGGGGGCCGGAAATTATTTTCTATTGATGTTTTCAATAATAAAAATCTTTCTTATCATTTCACAGGCTCCCCATGATATTTTCTCGCTTCTGAGTCGTGAGTTGAATAATGTTTCACTGATCAGTCCACCCTGAAAACTGTTTGCCAAATTTAAATATCATTTAAAAATCTGTTATAAAAAAGTTCATTCATTTTTAATGGAGAAAATCTGTTGAATTTATCGAAAGAAATATCCCGACGAAGAACATTTGCCATCGTGTCGCATCCAGACGCAGGCAAGACTACTTTGACCGAAAAAATGCTTCTTTATGGTGGGGCGCTCAAGATGGCCGGATCGGTTACTGCCCGCAAAAAAGAGAGAACAACCGTATCTGACTGGCTTGAAATCGAAAGGAAAAGAGGTATATCTGTAAGCTCTACAATTCTGAATTTCGATTACAATGGTTTCAGGATAAACCTGCTTGATACTCCCGGACATAATGATTTTTCGGAGGACACATACAGGGTGTTGATGGCTGTTGATTCTGTGATAATGGTCATTGACGGTGGAAAAGGAATAGAGCAGCAGACCCGCAAGTTGTTTGAAGTATGCGGGAAACGCAAAATCCCCATTATTACTTTCATCAACAAAATGGACAGACCAGCACTTGATACCCTTGCACTTTTAGATGAGATAGAGAAGGTTTTAAATATCAGTTATTACCCTGTAAACTGGCCGCTTGGAAGTGGAACCGACTTCAAGGGAATATGGGATCGCAGACAAAAAAAGGCTCACCTGTTTGAGCGTACTCCCAAAGGTGCATACAGAGCACCTGTAAACAATTGCAGTCTTGATGATCCTCTTATCCGTGAACTTCTCCCTGTTTCTACCTACGAAACTGTATGCAGTGAAATAGAGATGATTGATTATGTAGGCTCTGGTCTGGATATGGATATGGTGGCAGAAGGACAAATGACACCGGTTTTCTTTGGCAGTGCAGTTAATAATTTTGGAGTTCAACTTCTACTTGATGGTTTTCTGGAATTCTCTCCTTCACCTAAACCGCGGCACACAAAAAACAGAATTGTAAGACCGGAAGAGAATGTTTTTTCAGGTTTTGTGTTCAAGATACAGGCAAACCTCGACCCTCATCACCGCGACCGCATGGCTTTTATAAGAGTAGTTTCCGGTAAGTTTACTCGTGACATGCCGGTTATTCACGCAAAAACTGGAAAAAAAATCCGCCTTTCAAATTCAAGCAATGTTTTCGGCCGGGAGAGAGAATCTGTGGATGAGGCGTATCCGGGGGATGTTATTGGGGTTGTCGGAAAAGATTTCTTCAGTATTGGCGATACTCTGAGTGAAAACTCAGAAATAATGTATAGTGAAGTTCCGCGGTTTTCTCCGGAATGTTTTGCTTTTATTCACAATCCTGTTCCGTCCAGTTTCAAACGATTTCAAAAAGGGCTCGAGCAGCTTGTTCAGGAGGGACTTGTGCATCTTTTTACAGACGCCAATACGTCACAAAAAAACTATATACTGGGTGCCGTTGGTTCGCTTCAGTTTGATCTGGTAAAGTTCAGGCTGGAATCGGAGTATGGTGCAGAGTCCAGACTTCAAACAGCTTCTTGGACAATTGCAAGATGGATTGATAATGAAAGTACAGATTTATCAAAGCTTTCCATGCCCCTAAATTCTGCTCTCGTAAAGGACAGGGTCGGTAAGTATGCCATTTTGCTGGAAAGCAACTGGCAGCTTCAGTTTTTTCTTGAAAATAATAACGGAATTAAATTGTTCGAATCTCCAGATATGTTAAAAGAACCAATAATGCAGCTAAATTGACTTAAGTAAATTGATACTGTTTTGGAATAAAAATGTCCAAAAATATCTCGTAAGATAAAAAGCAGCATTTTGAAAAAATATTGCTGCTTAAACTCGAAGAATGTTTTAGAGAAACCGAGAAAAGAATCTATTCAGCTTCTTCAAATCTGTCTCAGAACAAGCAGTACCTCTGGGATAATGTGCATGAAATTGATGGCGCTGAAAAGCTTCAATTCGCCAGTCCATAGCGCGTTTTTCGGATGGCCCTGTTTTATTCTTTCTATGGTTGTCAAACGTGGCGCACATCAGATTATTCGGGGCTTTTTACGGCAGCACGGTTTTACTGGAGGATTAAACTGTATTTTTGCTGCTTGATTTTACACTTTTGTTCTTGTATATTTCGTTAGATGGCGAAATAACGAATTGAGACTATCCTGGCAGGAATATCAGAATGAGCGAAATTGTAAATTCTAAAATTGAACATTATGTAACCGTTACAAAAGCCCTCTCCGATTCGAACCGCGTACGGGCTCTTTGCGCTTTACGCAAAGGTGAATTGTGCCTGTGTCAGATTATCGAATTACTCGGCCTTGCTCCTTCGACGATATCCAAACACATGTCAATTCTCAAACAGGCAGGTTTGGTTAACAGCAGAAAAGACGGACGGTGGGTGTATTACAGGCTGGCCGATAAAAAAGATGAAATTTTTATACAGGATATAATCAAACTGTCGCTTTTGGGGCTGGAACAGGATCAACAAGTTGTGGCTGATGACAGGCAAATGGCAGAAATCAATTCCTGGGGGCTCGAAATGTTATGTAAACGTAACAAGGGTTGTTGTGAAAACTGACCATACCCGGTTGAGGAACGAAATTCGCCGTATTTTGCTTTAAAAAAACATACAGTATTGAAAGGACCTGGATTGTGAATAAACTGAAAATTCTCTTTCTCTGTACAGGTAATTCCTGCAGAAGCCAGATGGCTGAAGGGTGGGCACGGTTTCTGAAAAATGACACTATTGAAGCGTATTCAGCAGGTGTCGAAACACATGCTCTCAATCCTTATGTTGTAAGGGTTATGGCTGAAGCGGGGGTGGATATTTCCACTCAGTATTCAAAACATCTTGATGAGGTAAAGCAAATCTCTTTTGATTGGGTAATAACAGTTTGTGACAACGCAAATGAAAGCTGTCCGGTTTTTCCGGGAAAAGTGAAAAGGTTTCATATAAGCTTTGATGATCCGCCGCGACTGGCGAGAAATGCAAAAACCGAAGAAGAAGCACTTTCACATTATCGAAGAGTGCGCGATGAAATACGTGAATTTGTAGATTCAATTCCTGGTGTTTTGACAGAATCGAATTAAAATTGAAGGGATGGCATGATGAAAATAGACAAAAACGGTGATGATCTGGCCAAATTAGAGTCACAGGTTGTCCAGGAAGAACGGGCGTTGAACTTTTTTGATAAGTACCTTTCTATATGGGTGGCAGTTTGTATCGTTTTGGGCACTGGAACAGGATATCTCTTTCCCGGAGCTGCTTCGATCTTGAGCGGTATCGAGGTGGCGAATGTTTCTCTGCCGGTCGCAGTTGTATTGCTTATCATGATGTTCCCCATTATGCTGAAAATCAGTCTCAAGGAGGTAATTGGTGTCAGCCGAAACAGCAAACCACTTTTGTTAACGCTCATAGTCAATTGGGCTGTCAAACCGTTTACCATGGCACTGATCGCCTGGTTATTCATGCGGATTTTTTATTCCAATTTTATCCCCGACGACTTACAAAGCGAATATATAGCCGGAATGATTCTCCTTGGACTTGCACCTTGTACAGCAATGGTATTTGTCTGGACGTACCTTGCAAGAGCTAATATTCATTATGCGCTCGTTCAGGTATCTGTAAACGATCTCATTATACTTGTGTTGTTTGCGCCTCTTGGTAAATTTCTTCTTGGAGTTACGACAGATTTCCCGGTACCGCTTGCGACCATATTTTTTTCTGTCCTGTTCTATGTGGCAATACCTTTGACAGCTGCAGGCTTGACACGTTTTCTTGTTATCAAAAAGAAGGGTATCGAATGGTTCGAACTCAATCTTGTAAAAAGACTGGATTGGGTGACACCAGTTGGTTTGCTTATTACCCTCGTACTGATCTTTATATTTCAGGGTAACAAAATTATCAATCATCCGCTTCACATCCTGCTTATTGCAATACCGTTGATTTTGCAGACTTATCTGATTTTCTATATTGGTTATTTGGGAACCAAGGCGTTGAAAATACCATTTTCAGAAGCTGCTCCATCAACGTTTATTGGAGCAAGCAACTTTTTCGAGCTCTCGGTTGCGGTTGCGTTGATTCTTTTCGGAATGAATTCCGGTGCCACACTGGCTACGGTTGTTGGCGTACTTGTGGAAGTGCCGGTAATGTTGTCGCTGGTTAAAATCATGATAAAAAATAAGAACAAATTTGCATTCAAGAGGTTGTAACTGTCAGATCTGAAAAACAGTATTGCTGCATAATCAAAAAATAACAATTAGAATGAAAGGAATAATATGTCAGGTACAAATGAAAATAAAATCAGAAAAGCAGTCCGAGAAAACTACGCCAGGGTAGCGGAAACAACAAAGGGGGCTTCCGGATGTTGCTGCACTCCATCCTGCTGCAGTCCGTCAAGCACAAGCAGTGCTGCTGATACGAGTGTAAATATGGGTTACAGTCAGGATGAAGTTGAGTCTGTTCCTGAAGGCTCGAACATGGGTCTGGGGTGTGGTAACCCGCAGGCAATTGCGTCTCTGAAACCGGGTAAAACCGTTCTCGACCTTGGTTGCGGCGGCGGTTTCGATTGCTTTCTTGCAGCAAAACAGGTTGGAAATGAGGGTTATGTTATCGGTGTGGACATGACACCGGAAATGGTGGACAAAGCAAGAAAGAATGTTGCGGAATCAAAGTATGATAATGTTGACATAAGATTGGGTGAAATCGAGAATCTTCCGGTTGCAGACAATTTTGTTGATGTGATTATTTCCAATTGTGTGATAAATCTTTCACCAGACAAACAACGGGTTTTTGATGAAGCATTCCGGGTGCTCAAATCGGGCGGACGCATCGCTGTATCCGATGTAATCGCATCAGCACCGATACCTGAAAATGTAAGAACCGATCTGGCACTTCATGCCGGTTGTATTGCCGGAGCTTCAACATCTGATGAAGTCATCGCCATGTTGCAGAAAGCTGGTTTCAGCGACATTCGTGTTGCACCAAAGGAAGAGAGCAAATCCTTTATCAAGGATTGGGCTCCAGGAAGCGGTGCGGAGAATTATGTGGTATCTGCAGATATTCAGGCTGTGAAGTAAGAGATGATGCATTTGCTGAATTAAAAACAGGAGGGTAGTTCTGGGCTCCCTCCAATCTAACGAAAAGTGTCATCGAAGCTAATCAGCCCCACAACGCATGGTTTTCTTCATAATCGCCCCAGAATGTATTCTGAATATCCCACCCGTTTTGATTGTTTTATATATTGAGTCCAAAGTTATGTTGAAGAATAAGATATATGCCTGCAAGAAGCATTATCATGGCAGTTATTCTTCTGACCCATATTTCAATAACTGTAAGTTTTTTGAATGCCGTACCGATAAAATTGGCTGCAAAAGCCAGAATAAGCGCGAACGCAATCACTGGCAAAGCAGTTCCGATTCCATAAAGTGACGACATCAAGGCGGAGTTTCCCTTTACAGCAAGAGGAATCAGCGCTCCGAAAAACAGACCTGCCGAGACAGGGCAGAATGCCAGAGCAAAAACAAATCCCAGAAGCCCCGAACCCCATAACCCCATGCGGTCAACACGTTTCTGCAGATTTCCACTCATGCCTCCGCCAAAGCTGATATTAAAAATTCCAAGAAGCAGTATGCCGACAACAACCAGGAGCGGGCCGATAAACAGATTCATGTATTTTTGAAGAAACATCGAAACGCCGGGTATCATCTGAAGACTTCGTGAGACCAGTAATGCAACTCCCAAATAGGCCAGAGTTCTTCCCAGGGTATAGAGAAGACCGGCAAAAAGGACCAGCCGGGTTTTCTCAACCTTGCGGCTCACATAAGAGATCGCAGCAATATTTGTCGCAAGCGGACACGGACTGATAGAAGTGAGTATTCCAAGCCAGATTGCTGTGCCTATGTCAATTAATACCGAGTCCATGCCTGAGGCCTCCCCTATAATTGAGTTTTTATTTCTGTCTGAATATATTCTGCAAACTTTTCCTGGTCACGAAGAAGAGTCCATACCTTTTCGAGATTTTTCCAGTCTGTTTCTTTACCATCGACCAGGGTGGATACTATAACCGATTTGGTATATAATTTATAATCTTCGACAAAATGCTTATTCTCTGGCAGATCGATATTGATTGATTTGAATTGGAGCAGCTTATTGTCAATCTGATCTTTAAAGCCGGAATCAATAGCCTGTTTTGTAAGCTTTTCAATCAAGTTACATGAGTAGCACCGGTTTGTAGTGTGGAAATAGTATACTGTCACTTTTTTATTTACTTCTTTTTGATCGTTTTCAGATGAACTCTTTGCAGTTTTCTCTGAAACAGTTGTTTTTTTCTGTACCGATTGACCTTCAGAACTCTGACAGGAAGAAAATGTTCCGGTCAGAAAGACCACAATGGTACCAAAAGCAATAACGTTTTTGTACATGGTATTGAATAATTTCATAAAAGCAGATTCCTTTCAGTAAATAATTATTATTTCAGCAGATCCTTGATTTCAGCTATCCGCGGCACCCTGCCTGAGATCCTGACTTCACCGTCAATCGCAAGCGCTGGTGTCATCATTACCCCCATTTTCATTATTTCGTTTATGTCTTCTACTTTGATCACCTCTGCTTCAATTGAGGCTTCGGTTACCGCCTGCAAAGCTGTTTCATAGAGTTTTTTACATTTCGGACAACCTGTGCCGAGGACCTGGATCTTTTTCATAATGTTCTCCTTTTAATGAATAAAATTAACACTGTTTTATTTTTATGATTCCAGACAGATTCCTTTTTGACTGTAACATATCATGATTCGACAGCCTTTCTGTAATCAAAAAAACGTTCCGTAAAGCAATCCGGAAACCGTAGCCATGATTACAACCAGGACTATGAATGTTGCAGTCTTTTTTAATCCCATAACTCCGTTTAAAACCAGCATGCTTGGCAGTGAGAGTGCTGGTCCGGCTAGAAGCAGCGCCAGGGCCGGTCCTTTACCCATACCGCTTCCGATCAATCCCTGAAGAATAGGTACTTCTGTAAGGGTTGCAAAATACATGAATGCTCCGGCAATGGATGCGAAGAAATTTGCTCTAAGAGAATTTCCGCCAACTGCAGCAGATACCCACTCCGACGGGATAATTCCTTCATTGCCAACTCTTCCCAAAAGGAACCCTGCGATGAGAACTCCAAACAGAAGCAGCGGCAGAATCTGTTTTGCAAAGGTCCATGTTGATGCAAACCAGTCGCCTATTTCGCCTTTGTCGGTACTTGTAACAACAGAAAGCCCTATTGAACCGGCAGCAAAAGCGGTTACCGGCAAGAATTCGTGAGGTATGGATTGTGGAGCGATCAGTGCAATTGCAGCAGCAGGAACAGTTGCGGCCAAAACTTTCCACCATGCCATTTTGAACCAGCCGATAAGGATTACTCCAAAGATCAGAGAAAATACTGAAGTTATGATCCATTTTTGTGAATAAATAGTGTGCCAGATACCGCTGTTTTCCATTGGTTTGCCCCAGTTGGCAAATACAAGAATCGCTATCATTACGAAAAAGTAAGCGGCTGTTTTCCATAAAGGTCTGACTGTTTGTTGATCGGGCATTGCCATCTGTGCTGCGGCTTTGGCAGTTTCCTCTTTGCGGTATATAAAATGCATCGAAAGTCCGATTATTATGCTGAAAACGATAGCTCCGATTGCACGCGCAAGTCCCATTTCAATACCAAGAATCCGACCTGTAAGCACTATTGCGAGTACATTGATTGCCGGACCTGCATAAAGAAAAGCTGATGCCGGACCGATACCTGCGCCCATTCGATATATCCCTGCAAAAAGCGGTAAAACCGTACAAGAACAAACTGCCAGTACTGTTCCGGATACTGAGGCAACACCGTAGGCAAGGATCTTGTTTGCCTTTGCTCCAAGATATTTCATTACCGATGCCTGGCTTATAAATACACCGATTGCACCTGCTATAAAAAATGCAGGAATAAGACACAAAAGAACATGCTCCCTGGCATACCACTTTACTAAATGAAGAGCTTCGAATATGGCGTTATCGAATCTTGGTATCCCTACCGGCAAAAAAAACATTCCGAGAAAGGTTGCCGCGATAATAAGCAGCGGTTTTGTTTCCTTTTTCCAGTCCATTTATATTAATCCTTCAATTTGTTATTTGACTAAACAGCCAAATAAGATATAAAAAAAATCAGACTACCATTGCGAGGTGTTCTTTTGCCTGCTTAACAATTAAATTGTCGAGGCATGATAAAAAATTGATAGTACAAGGCATGATCAGGCTGTAATAAACCATTTGACCCCTTTTTTCATCAGTTACGATACCGGCATTTTTCAATATTGAAAGATGCTTGGAAACGGTTGACGTATCTGCCCCAACCATTTTGGTAAGTTCGCAGACACAATGTTCCTGTTTCGCCAGTTCCTCTATAATGAGCAATCTTGTAGGATGTGCCATGGCTTTTATTATAGTGGATTTTGCTTCATACCTGGCCATTGTCTGTTTATTCATGCTATTCAACTCCGTACGTACATTACTCCGTGTTTATATGTTATTTGGTAATATAGCCAAATAACCAATTAAAATCAACTAAAATTCGATCTGGTTTTCAATTTTATTGTATTATCGTGAGTATTAAGGAAAAATTTAATTTATAGTTTGTAGTAAATTATAGACTATATTTAATGGTGAATGGAATTGGTGAATCATTCTATTCAGAAGTGTATTAAATACACAAATACAGAGGAATTGATTGAAAATATATTTTATTTTTTTGCAGTTTAGAAATCGAAATTAAAAGTAGTTTAATCATCTCACAGGGAGATAATTTGTCTAAAAAACTAAGCGTTCTTTTTCTTTGTACTGGTAACTCATGCCGTAGTCAGATGGCGGAAGCTCTTCTGCGAAAACATGCTGGTAATTCATTTGAGGTATTTAGTGCAGGCATTTCACCCAGGGGAATAGATCCGATGACAATCGAAGTGCTGCAGGAAATTGGTATTAATACATCCTCGCTTAATTCAAAATCAATTTCAGTCTATGGCATGGGTTTTAGAAATTTTGATTATCTTATAACTGTTTGCGCAAAAGCTGAGAAAAATTGTCCATCAATGTTTCCTGGAACAGGTGAACGGCTTTATTGGCCATTTGACGATCCGGCAGAACATACCGGATCTCAAAAAGAACGTATTGATTTCTTCCGGAAAACAAGAGATGAAATAGAAAAGAAAATTGTCCAGTTTATTGCGGATACAATTATCAGTTCACACTGAAAATGATGCAAAGCAGCTCCTTCGAAACACTTTTTGAAGAAGCATTTCAACTTTTCCACCTGCTTTAAAACATGCTATATAAAGAACGGAAAATTTTATGATCAAATATTTATCCATAATACTTGTTGCAGTTATAACAGTTTTTTTACTCCTTTTCCGAAGTTCTCCTGATGAAAAAAAGATTCTGGATCATAATGTCAGAAGTAAAAGCAGTTATAACTTTGTTAAGCTTAATAATGGATACACAGCTTATGATATCAGCGGTCCCGACACAGGTCATGTTGTCGTTTTTATTCATGGCGGTACTATACCGATGTGCATCTGGTCTGAACAGATCGGTTTTTTTACAGAGGCAGGCTTTCGGGTTCTTTGTTACGACCAGTACGGAAGAGGTGAATCAGACAGACCTGATACCGAATATAATCGGGCACTTTTTACTAACCAGCTAAAAGAACTTCTTGATGCCCTTGAAATCAGTTATCCGGTAAGTCTTATTGGTCCAAGTTTCGGTGGCGCAATCAGTGTATCGTTTGCTTCAAAATACCCCGAACTTGTTAATTCAATTGTACTGATTTCTCCTGTACTTAATCTTGACGGATCAAATTCTTCTCTCAAATTACCGTTTCAGATCGCACGCCTGCCATTTCTGGGAAAACCGATTTTCAGATCCTTAATCCTCGGAAAAATCATTGAACGCGGACATTTACAGGTTGCAGGTGGAAAGGATTCGCCCTGTTACTCTCAGTTCCTTAATCAGTTCACATATAAAGGTACTTCAGATGCATTATACTCAATGTTTATATCAGATGCTTTCAAAAATTATCTGGATGAAACCGGTATTGTTGGCAAACAGACAAAAAACATTTTACTTATGCGGGGTAAAAAAGATAAAGAAATAACAGAATCAATGATTGATGAAATCCGGTTGCTTTTGCCTGAATGCAAATTCAAGGAACTGGACAGCGGACATTCACCCAATGCTGATTCTTCCTCAGATTCTTTCAATCAACTGATTGTTGATTTTTTAAAAGACAGTATTTCAAAAGAATCTCCTCAAGAGGATAAATCGGAAGAAAATAAAACAGGCAAATCTGATAATTAGTCAATAATATTCAATTTTATTGTTTTTTTCCAGTTCTTTGCCTGCATGCAACATAAATAAAATCCTTTGGGAACCATTCCTTTGAGCATTTCAACTGAATGATAACCACAAGAAACATTCTTTTCCAATAAGCGGCATACAGTTTTTCCGTGCGCATCATAAATCATAACAGAAACCGTCTGACTTGATGGGACACTGAAAGATATTCTTCCGTTCTTAAAAAGCAGATCATATCCCGATCCACTTTTTTTTATACCCCTGCCTGTACTTGAAATGTTATCAAATTCTGCTTCAACAACAACATCTTCATCATATATTATTATTCGCGTTTGCTTTGCTGCTTTATCAATAACATCAGCACTGCCTTCTGTAACATTCCATTTAACAAATTTCCAGTTATCATCAGAAACTGCCATAAGGTTTACAGTGTCACCGCATGTTACAACAGTATCCTTATCGGGATAAGTAACTCCTGAACCACTTTGTGTTACAGACAGGTTAACCACCGGTTTTGCAACAAATATCCCTGAATCTGATTTGGTAAAATAATCACATTGTGGACCTGGGACACAAAGAGAGACTTCATCCAGAATAATGGAAATGGAATCATAATAACCTGTTTTTGAAACGAATTTAAATACTCCAAGCAATCCTTCTGTTTGTTCCGGATATGGAGGAGTGAGCAGGGCTGCTCCTATTTCTATTGTACTGTCCGTTAAAATAAACCCAGGAGACTGAGGATTTGTACCAAGAATATTTTCTTCTTTTTCAGTTTCAAAAGAGCTTGAAACGAAAATGTACTTTGAAGAATCTATTTTCATCCGAACTGTAAAATAATTAAGATCTTTTTGATCATTGAATTCTGAAACCCTTACAAAAACAGTAAATGTATCTTTTTCCTGATGAGAAACAAAATACTTCTGGTTACCATCCAGATCCTGATTCATATCCATGCTTATTACCGCTGAAGAATTCGGACCACCAAAAACAGCCAGAACAAAAACAGATAATATTAAAAAACCTTTACACAATATCACTGGTAACCCCTTTTCCTATTCCTCAACAAAAATCAGTGTATCCGTATGAAGTGAAATGTCACTTACAAGAGCTTTTGTTATTTTGACTGAACAGTCATCAGCATTGTCTCTTATGCTGAATTTAACATATACCAAAACTCCGTCACCGTCTGGTGCAACAGAGTTGTACTTTCCTTTGATTCCTGAAGCGATCTCAATTTTCCCATCAGTTGGAATGACCATAAATGGTCCTGCTTGTGCGCCACAAGATTCCAGAAAAACATCACCGTCACTGTTTCCCTTTTCCGCACTTACAAATTTCATGGATCTATGGTCATATTCGACAGTCAGATTAAATCCTGTTAAATTTTCGGCTCCACAAATCCATATCGCAGATACTTTTTCATTTTGTGGAGGGCAATTGACATTCAAGATTCCTGTGCTACAGCAATTGTCAACTGCGATCCTTGCACCTTTGTTGTTTTCTGCACTCAATACAGAAAACAACAATAACAGAACCGGAATATGTTTTCGAAAAGATCTGAATTTTTTCATAAACTTAAATCCTTAAAAATGCCGGGTTTAATACTCATTTTTTATTTTTCATTACCCCAGCAGTTTACAAATTGCATAAAATCAATGAAATCGATTTTTTGTACTCCTTCAGAAAGACCGATATTTGTAAGTGGATTCCAGTTTTCATTCTCCTGTGAAGTATTCCACGCATTAACAAATATCATGTAATCATTAAAATCCACTTTTCCATTGTTATCAAAATCTCCGGTTAACAACCCTTCAAGACTCCATACGTTTCCAGCTCCGTCTGAGAGGATTATAATCGGCAAATCCCCGGTGCTGTTGTATTTTTTTGATATTCTTGCAGTACCTGAAGATGTCAGTTTTGAGCCCTTTTCACTTACAGATCCCATTTCGGCAAAAGAGTTGTCACCGTTGTTGCGATACCATTTGACATCCCCTGAACCGGTACCAGCCACAAGGTCAAAAATGCCATCTCCACTTATATCCATGCACATTGGTGACACATTTTCACCAGCACATAGAGCATTACCATTGCCTGAAACTACTTCGGCATTTTCCCATCCGTCTGTCTGTGAAAGAGCGAATATTATTGTACCATCACTCCTCCCCACAACGAAATCAGGTTTATAGTCTCCATTGACATCGAATATTTCAAATCCACTGCATGATCCACGTGTATCATACAACAGATCCGGATCAGAAAATGAAAATTTTGTTGTGTTTCCTTCCAAAAGGTTAATTTTACCGTTAAATGATGAAACAACAAGATCAACTTTCCCGTCACTGCCCCAATCCACAACCCTGAGACATGTCGTGTTACTTATACCTGTTGAAAGATCAACAGGTAAACTCAAATCACCATTCACGTTTTCATAAATGCTGATTTTACCTTCATTGGTAAGTATTATCAGGTCCAGATCTCCATCGGCATCAATATCTTCAAAAACTGAACTGTTCTTAATGCCAGTAACAATCGATTGTACACCAACTTTCAAGGGACTGCGTTTGTCAAAAAACATCGTAACAGCACCCTTGAGATCAGTTGATATTTCAAGAGTATCACCCGATTCGATAGTCAGTGGAATATATTCTGTACGTTTATTATCCTGTTTTAAAACCATTACTGTTTTTTGAGGCCTGAGCCCGGATATTAATGATTCGCCAGTGGAAACATGTAATCCGTTCCATCCGGCTGTACCATACATAAAGACATCGGTATTTGACTGGATTCCCGAAACATTAACAAATCCACCTCTAATAAAATTAGCCTTGATAGTTACAGGACCTTCAAATCCGACAATATAAGTACTTTCGGCAAAACATTCTGCTATTAATACATCACCGGATCCTATTTCCCAGCTCTCAAAAAAGTAGTTCTCAACTGGTGTTGCACTAATTTTTACAGTATCGCCTTTTTGAAAAACTGAATCCCTGTCCGGTTTTACCGAACCACTGCTATCGGTCTGTACTATAAGCCTGAAATCATTATCGGTAACAGTAATTGTATGTCTTGTTAAAATTCCCAATTGTGTAACCGGTGGATTATCCAGGGTAACAACTGCCGTTTTATCACCATCATCAGATTCATTATCGATCACAGTTAAGGAGATTTCTGCTGTTGTATCCCCTGCTTTTATTTCAATTGGTGAAGAAGTAATTGTATAATCAGTTCCTTCGACAGCCGTTCCGGTAACACTGAACGGCACACTGAGATCAATTCCGCTTTTTTGAGATAAAGCAATCTGGATATTAATAGTTCCTTCGTTTTCTGAAATAACCGTATTCTCTTTGGTGAATTGCACTTCGGGTGCTGGATCATTATCCTTGATTGTCAAAACAGATTCGGTTATTGTACCTTTGATCCCATTAAGTGGTGTTCCCATTGTAATTACGACTGTTTCGTCACTTCCATATATTTCATCATCAAGAACGGTTATTTTTATAATCCCGGAAATTTCACCGGCAGCAATTACAATTGGTGAAGCCGGGATTGAGTAATCTGTTCCCGAATCAGCAGTCGAGTTTACAGTAAAGGGAACCGTTACATCTGCTTCACAGGTTTTGGACAGATTAACAATCAGTTCAATCGAATCGGCATCTTCATTTATGCTCTGTGAGTCTACATCGAACGTTACCTCTGGAGGTACATCATTGTCCTGAATAATTACAGTATGTTGTATACGAGCACCTGGTCGTGCATGATCAGGAAATCCCAGAGTTATAACAACTGTTTCGTTTAACTCAAATATATCGTCATCAATGATTTCAAATGTTATTGACCCTTTAAGAGAATCGGCTGGAATAGTGATAATCCCGTTTTCTAACGTGTAATCTGTTGTATCCGCGGTACCGGACACAGAATAAGGTATTGTTATATCATTTGCACTTTTTGAAGAAACTGATACTTCAACAGTCACAGAACCAACATTTTCATACACTGTCTGCAAAGAATCTTCGAAATAAACTGTTGGCAATATTGAATCGACCACAATTAAAGTACACGGTATCACAAAGGGATTGGCAACACCTGGATCATTATGATTAACCGAAAGGATTGCAATGCAGTTTTGCACAGCAAGATCGCTGCTTTTGAGTCTTACGTTGATAATTTCGGTGTCTCCGGGCGGAACAATCCCATCTACAGGCGATATACTTAACCATTTTGGTTGAGTACTGATCCTTACCGCCATGCTGTCGTGAAGATATGAAGTATCGAATGCAATCTCGAGCCCATCAGTTCCCGATTCATTTTCAATCCCTACAGTGGCATGGTCGAGAGCGGAATTAAATCCATTTTTGTAATAAAAGATAATGTCTCCATTTTTTTGAATCACGACCTGAAAGGTTATACTATCAAGCGGATGCCCGTTAATTTTTATGTCCTGAAACTGAATAACGATTCTGTTTTCATTACCTGCCACATAGATAACTCCTCCGGAATCAAGGTTGTCCCAAAATGGAGCAATAAGGTTATTTGAAGAATCGAAAACAGGAATTCGCCTGTTAACAGTATCTTCAACATGACCACCAAACGAAATTGTTCCGTTTGAGTTTAAATAAAAGTCATCATATTCATTTCCATAAAAAGAGAATGAAAAAGGAAGAGAAAAAAGATAATAGCCATTGTACGGCATCGGACTGCCAGCCACATTGTCGCTAAGATCATCCCACTTGTA
>JAAYEB010000356.1 GCA_012728995.1 Fibrobacter sp.
GTAAAAATACCCAAACCAGAATTGATCCCGTTTTCCAGGTTCAAACCGCTCTTCTATTTCGGTTTGGGGATAATATTACTAAGATTATGTGATTATGCACGCTACAGCATACCTTTTTTAATTACTGGTAAATTTCTCAATGAGGCGAATCTTGGTTTGTTCAGTTTCGCTTATGACCTGGCCATGCTCCCCAGAACCATAGTACATGCGATATACGGTAATGTGGTACTGGTTTCCTTTTCAAAGTTTCAGAATGATCCCGGGAGTGTCAATAAAAGTTTTGCATCTATAACCATTTTCGCTTCACTTTTTGCTGTGCCGTTGCTTCTGACGATGAGTGTTATGTCTGAGGAGGTGATGCAGATTATATGCTTCTTAAAAAAAGACTCGGAGTGGATTAATGCTGCAACTCCATTGCGATGGATGGCTTTGACAGGGGTAATGTATACCTTGACGATATTTCCCGAATCATTATGGATTTCCAAAGGGAAAGTCGGATCCACTGTTATGTGGAATTTTTTAATGTTTGTAACGATGATGATAGCAACATATGTCGGATTGCAATGGGGACTTGAAGGTATTTGTATCGCGACATTGATTCGTTCAATCGTTGTGTTTGCACTGTTTCTAATTATAAATTACAGGATAACTGCAATAAGTCCTCTTGAATATACCAGGCTTTTCCTCCCTGCTTTTGCGTGCAGTTGTTTTATGATACCTGTTACCCTGATAACAATATCGGGTATCTCCTGGCCGTCAAACTGGCCACGTGCAGTTGTTCTCATAAGTGGTAGTCTGACAGGATTTACATCGTATATGTTGTGTTTACGATTCGGTTTCAAATCATCTTTTTTGCAGTCGCTGAATCTTTTAAGCAGTTTAAAATCCCCAAAATCTGCTTCAATAGTGGATCGGGTGAAAAAAGTGTTACAGCTTTGATGAAATCGCGGTGTGTTAAATTTCCGGTATGCTGGAATATATTGTTTTGACAGGAGTATAGAGATCTGATGCCTGGTTTGCTTGGTTTTACAAAAAGAGCGTTTGAATCGGATGATTATATCGGCGTCCTGAAAAAAATGCAGAGAGCTGTTACTTTTTTCCCATGTTATCTTATTGACAGAATCTTTGAAGATAGGGACCTGTGTGCAACACGTGTAACAAACGGAATAATCCAAAAGGAATTACAGCCATATACAAAGAATAGTGTTTATATCTGGTTTGACGGTGAATTCTACAACAGGAGCAGTTTTCAGAAGAACTTCCCCACAGATTTGTCGTTATTATATGAATATTATCGCAATGGTAAACTTGTTCAGTTTTTGAGAAGGGTTGATGGGATCTTTTCCACTGTTATTTATGACCAGAAAAACCAATCCTTGAAAATAATAACAGACCGTTTTGGGTTACGTCATCTTTTTTTACACAGAAGAAAGAATGGATATGTATGGGCATCTGAAATAAAACCGTTTTTATTTATTCCTTCATATTCGCCCTCAGTCACTCCTGATGCAGTTGATCAATTTATTAAAGAAGGCCACTTTTGCGGTTCTGTAACATGGTTTTCGGATGTAAAATTGATTGAACCTGCAACCATTATTACTATTGATTTAAAAACAAATAAAGTTGTTTCAAACTTATACTGGAGCGTAAAAAAAATCAGGCATCCTGAACAAAGGTTATTTGATATTGATGAAATGGCACACGAAGCCGGAAAACTATTGAAAAATGCTGTAGAAAAAAGGTGTAATCCAGGTGATAATATTGGAATTTCCCTTAGCGGGGGACTGGATTCACGTGCATTACTTGCTGCTTTCCCGCAAGATCATACACCTTCTCCCCAAACGCTTACATTTGGCAGTCCAGACTGTTTGGACGTAAGGATTGCAAAAAAAGTTGCGGCTATTAGAAATTATCCGCATACAGTCCATGTTATAGATGAGAATAACTGGATGACAAATCGTTGTAAAGGCGTGTGGTGGACAGATGGACAGCTTAATTTGATTCATATGCACGGTATAGAACAACTCAACGCAATCAAAAATTTGTATCACATTGAACTGAATGGATTTCTTGGTGATGCTATTCTTGGTGGAACGTATATCAGAGGTAATAAAGGGATGCACAATATGTTCAGGGATAGGGGGAGGCGTTTTATTGCAATGGGGTTGGTGA
>JAAYEB010000357.1 GCA_012728995.1 Fibrobacter sp.
ATAAGGAAATCCTTGTCCCATAGGGACAATATATGCAGGAAGGTTAATTGTATGGCAAACACATTCACACAGAAACACTTTTTAATTGATGCACAATAAATATGTCGTCTCTACGAGACGAGAATTCCGTTTCTATTATTACTATTTCTATAAATATTTGATCCCTACAGGACCAGTAAAAAAAAATCAGTAGATTTACGTAAGACGATCAGAGAGTAGCTCTGTAACCACCCACAAATTTCTCAGAAGAGCCCATAATCGAAAGAAGGAACTCAATAAAACACAAGAGTTCTTCCAGGGAATGGCATGGAGCTGGTGTACGATAAACAGTCAAAATGTTAATATATGAGTTATTGCTTTTGAATTCTGGTGGCAGGGCAAAATCCATCAGGTCAGGTGATCTGACCCTGTAAAGGCTTCTGTGCGACCATGCCAGACAAAATGAAATTTAAAATTTTATAAATTGTTGGTCACACTTGATAAGGGCACCCGTGTGGAATCAAAAAGATCTTTTAAAAGAAAGATGTTGACATTAATTTTTTTTTATTATATTTTGATTTGACACTTTGCCTATTACTGCCCGATCTCAATTATTTGACCGCTCAATCTCAAGTTATTTGACCGGAGCGGTGACCTCTCCGGACATTTTACATTAAAGATAAATTTTTTTCATATGGTGTCGGTCATTTATCTTGAGATTTTTTCGTTTTTATTCGCATTGATTGCTCTCCTTTCATGTTAAATTTATAGGCGTTGCTGGTTAACCGGTCACAAATTGCATCTGCCATTGTCGGATCAGGCATCCGGTGGTGCCATTTTACGATCGGATACTGTGTTGTGATGATTATCGACCCGGTTTGTTGTTTTTCTTCAATTATTTCCATCAATGGGGTTAAATCTTTTACGGTAACTTCATGCATCAGGAAGTCATCAATGATCAGAACCCTTGTGGATGATAGTGATTTTAACAATTTCAGATACTGACCAGTTCCTTTGGCAGCAGCGATTTCTTCGAATAGCATTGTGTAACGCAGATAACGAGTTATGTATCCCATGCGGCATGCTTGCAGTGCAATAGCTTGAGCAATGAAGCTTTTTCCGCAGCCGGTGGGGCCGGTAAGTATGATATTACGAGCATCTTCAATCCATTTGCCATTGGTAAACTGTAGAATATCTTTATGAGAAATGCCTCGTGCATCTGAATGGATAATATCTTCGATCGCCGGTTTTTCAGGTTTAAAACCAGCTTTGCAGACTATTCGATCCATACGTTTCTGTTTTTTCGCAAGATATTCATCTTCCACAAGGAGTGCAATAAATTCCTCATGGGAGAGTGATTTATGATCTCCGTTAGCCAAGCGTTGCTGCAATTGTTCTGCCATTGTCGCCATATGTAATTCCTGAAGTTGTTTGCATACAGTATCTATATTCATGATCAATTCCATCCTATGCTGTTAGTTTCTGTAAATTCTCTACGTAAGTTTTCGTGAATGATTACGGGGGAGTTAGTATTTTCAACCTTTTCCGGAAGTCCCTGTTGTTCAAGGTTGTTTTCCAGGACTGATTTTAACGCCCGATAAGTTACACAGTTGAAATAAAGGCAGCGTTTACAGGCCAATTCCAGTCTTTCTGGTGTAAAAGCCTTTGCTAATTGCAGCACACCAAGTGCACCATTAAAGCCTTGCTGCACATGCTCGCTACGGCGCATAACCGTTGTGACTGCATTAACAGTATTTTCACCGATTTTAGCTGCTTGTGCGATAATCCAGCCAGGAGTTAACCCTTTTACGAACTGGTGTTCTTTGGGCATGTGTTCGGTTTTAGTGGTGTATTTGAATGCATGTGTACTGTAAAGATGACGGGTAAGCAATTTTCCATCGTAAAAAATTTCAATCATCATTCCACAATGCCGAACAAATACCCGTTTAGTAGCCATTTCAAATGGAACGCTATAATAATGGTCATCAAACCGTATATGATAGTTTTTTGCTACTAAAACATCATCTTTAATAGCAATAATCCGAAACGGATCTGCTGGTAACTTCTGTGCATAGGGCTTGTCGAGTTTCTCAAAGCGTTCCCTGCGTGTCTGATAGCCGTAATCCTTCATCGGTCTATCATTAAATTCCTCAAGAAGTTCGTGTATGGCATCATTAATCTCATTAAGAGAAAAAAACTGCCTGTTGCGTAAGCCAGCGAGGATAAATCGTTGAATATGTAAAACGGCTGACTCAACTTTTGCCTTATCCTTTGGTTTTCGAACTCGGGCCGGTAGTATCGCAATTCCATAGTGTTTTCCCAGTTCTCCATACAAAGGGTTAATTATCGGATCAAAGGGATCGGGGGTTGTAACTGCACTTTTGAGATTATCGGGTACTAAACCGTGTGGACAAGCATCAAAGTAACGGAACGCGCGCACATGTGACTGGCAAAAATCCCGTTTTTTTTGTGATAATGTTGCATCTGCATAACTGAAACTGCTTAATCCCCAGCAACAGCAGAATAAATCGACCTCAATGAGTGTAGCTGTTTTTGAATCTGTAAAAGAAAGGCCATCTCCGCTATAGTCGACAAATACCAGATCGCCCCCTTTATAGGACATTGGCATGCTGACTTCAACTTTCTTTCGGAGTTTATAGTAGTGGCGATAAAAACTAGCCCTGCTAACTGGTGTTGTCGTTGTTCGTCGATATTCATCGTAAAGACGCTGTAAAGTAACATGTTCTTTTGTCAGCTCATCTTCGATATACTGTAATCCTGGTAGATCAGTTGTAGCAAGTGCTGGTGCTGTAGTACGGGGATACAATCGTAATTCAAGTGTTGAATCATCAAGTTCTTCTGGAAGCGGCCATGGAAGCCCGCTTTCTTCAAAGCGTTTCAATGTATTGATCACGGTTCCCTTAGAAACCTGCAGGGCACTGGCGGTTTGATCCGCACAGATACCCTTATCGAGCCGATAGAACAAAATTTGTCGTATTGAGCGCATTTTTACTCTCTTTCTGGACAATAAAACCTCCTGAAAATGTTGAAAAAAACAGAAGGTTTAATTTAGATTTTGGAGAGTATCATCTCCGGTCAAATAACGTGAGATTTGCCGGTCATTTTCGATGAGATTCTGCGGTCAAATAACCTGAGATTTATCGGTCAAATTCGGTGAGATTCAGCGGTCATTTTGAGTGAGATCGGCCA
>JAAYEB010000045.1 GCA_012728995.1 Fibrobacter sp.
AGAATCGGTAATATCAGGCAGCTAAATTAAAAGATTGAGACTCTCCTAAACTGGTTAACACACCTCAAACCTGTATTAATCCAAGGTTATTAATATTCTATTGTTGCTACAAGCTTAAATTTGTACTCAATACTACTGGTCATTTGTCTCCAGATGTCCGTATGCAAATGGGTTATAACAGTTAATAAATCAAGAATTATAAGAATGAAATTTCGGACGGACTATCTTTTTATGGTTATGACTCCAAAAGAAGAAAAAGATAGTCCGTCCCGAAGCCGGGACGTCCCGAAGCCGGGAAGCCGAAGCCGAAGACGAAGCCGAAGCCGGAAGCCGAAGCCGTATAGCCGACTCCTCTACACAAAACTCGCAGATAAACTCTCAACATCAGCAAATACCTCAAAATAGCTTTTAACATAATTAATTATATCTGCAATATCCAGGTGCTGTGTATCCAGACTTACTATCTTTATCCGTTCTTTATCACTTTTAATTTTCTTGAAAAAATTAAAAAGCGCATCAGGTTCTGATGCGGTTACTTCGCTAAAATTGATAGCCAAAACACCACTGTTTTCAGACAAGTAAGTCTGGATTCTCTTTTTAAACTCATGAGCGGTTATGTTATCAAATGTACCCTTGAGATCTATCACCAATGGGTGATGTGAAGCTCGGCGAACCCGAGGGTGAACAGAAAGCTGTTCCTTGCCCTTAATCGTAACCGGATGAAGTAAACTTGGTGACATTCTGTACCTTGTACGCTGCATTTTAATTTGGGTATATTTTGGACTTTTCAGTCTATGTTTTTCCATTTGTGCAAGCAACGGTACAACACAAGACTGCAAAAAAGTTTTCAAACCACCTGTGCCAAGTTCTTCCTTAATAGATTCATAAATTTCTGCAATATGTTTGGCAACTTGGGGTGAGGGTGCATGCTTGATTGCAACAGGGAAAAGTGGCAGAGCCTCTGTACAGCTTTTACGGTATTGTTCTGCTCTTTTAGACAAGAACGGATCTGGTGAATCTTTGAATCGCAAATATCCTGCGAATTGTTTTTCAATGAAACGAACCGCTGAAGGGCCTAACCGGCGATATTCTTCTTCATAAAACTCAAGAACCAACGACTCTATTTTTGATTTACTGATATGAGGATGCTTGAAAGCAAGATGAAAACCATCCCAATATTTATTAGGTATGTCAAGCATTTTGTTCTCTTTGTTAAGTCTGTCAAAAAGCGGAGTGCTGCAAGCCGGAGTCAAGATAAGTGTCTGGCTCAAACTGGGTTTCAGTGAAACTAAATATTCAAAATCATCCCAAACGTTTTCTTCTGTATGAAAATCGAGTCCGATAATAAGTGAAGCAAGTGTATTGATACCACGGGAGTGAAGAGATTCGAAAATTGCTTTAATATCTAAACCCTCAAGTTTTTTATAATTAGCATGCGCCGATTCTACACCAATCCAGATAACTTCTATGCCCATCCGTACAAGATCATCCGGGTCCCAAAGCGAAATGGAATAGGCGCTTGCAAAACAGGATAGCTTTGCAGGAATCTCTTTCTCTTTTTTAATACACTCAAGGTACTCGGTCGCACGCTGCTTCTGCATTAAAAAATCTTCCTCAATTATTCCAATCGGAAGATTTTTTCCCCCAATAATCTTTTGAACTCTTTTAACCTCATTAAAAAGGTCGGTACCGGTTTCAAGAAGAGGCACATGAAGCTTTTTATGATAATGTGAAGTTGAACAGAATTCACATCCATGAGGACAACCCAGACCAGCTAAAATCACAGCGCCTTTCATCAGTGGAAATCCCGCGATTTTTGCTGAAGTCGAATATACTACATGCTGCTTAGGTTCATTGTTGTGAGACTCTTCAAGAAGATTACGCATAAATTCTACACCTTCCCCCCTGCATACATAATCTGCAAGAGTATCACAATCATGTTTCATGGTACCATAACCACCTAAAACGATTTTCGAGCCTGGTGAGATTTCTCTGACCATCTTGCACATTTTTTCCATTTTTCCGAAAGTTGCAATTACAAAACTGATACCTACAAATTCGTAACCTTTTTTTAATTCTCTTTTAAACTGTTCCATTGTTGGATATTGCAACACAACAGTGGGTGTATAAATGTTTTTCGCTATATACTCTAAGCCGTAGGATACATAGGTTGATCGAAGACTAAAGATACCCTGGGCCCTTGTCACCTGTGCGTGAAAAAGCTCCGGCATAACATGACGCGTACAATCATTGGTGTCTTCTCCAAATGGGCCACACACTGTTGTCAGTAGTACTTTTCTCATTATTTTTCCTTACGTGATCAAATTCTAAATAAAAGCGATTCCTTTACACGAGTCTCTTTGCAATATTGTCGTAACAGCTTTATGTTTGTCTGATCATGCCACCAGGGAAGCATGATCTTTACCCCCCTCCCAAACACCTGCTTTGTTCAAAAGCACTCTTGTAGCTCGTCAAAATTAATCATCTTCATTTAAAAAAGTCGAAATGTTGTTATAGGACAATTACGTCCTGGCAGTAAGTTTTCTTCGTGTAATTAAAAAAGCGGCACACCAATAAATCGGGGTTTTTTAGCATCATTTAATGGTAAGTCCACTAATTAAGAAAATAGATAATAATAATTGGAGATATGAGAATATTTAAAACTTTCTTTTCTGAAAGCATACATAGCTTGTTTTGGATTGATCAACCCGCCACACCCTTAAAAACACGATCCTAGCCATCTCGAAAATCCATTTTTATCTCTCTTTTATTCTCTTCTTTAAATAGATTTCTGTATCAATTTATAAAACTATTACAGTTATATCCTGTACTGGTAGCTCAAATGTTCTGTCTATTTTCTGCGTATAACATCGTAATAGTTTAATGCAATAACCGCTCAGGGGATAGTAATCCTCCCGCTGAGCGTTGTTTTTGTTCGTGGGCGATCGCATTGAAACAACATCACGTTACAGCCAACAAAATCTTTCACCCTTCGACCCGTTCCTTTTCTCTGCCAGTCACATGAGATTTGACCAGAATGTCAGCGCGGAGCCACCAATAGTGATTTGTGACACACACCGAGGGTACTTTTCAACCTGCAGATGTACTGACCCGGCGAAAGAGACGAAGCATCAAACTGCATGTTATGCTGACCAGCTTTTAGCGCGCCGTTGAAAACAGTCCTGATAAACCTGCCTTGCATATCACTGACCGACACCACCACACGGGATTGATTCTGCGGTAGTGTTATACTAATATCAACCAGGCGATTGGCAGGATTAGAGAAAACCTGTTGCAGAGCATAGCCATCCTTGTTCTGTTGGTTGATCTGTCGCGGCAATGATGCAGTAACCAGACCACTAACCGGTGTACTGATAATCGTACCGTATTTACCAACCAATACTGCTATTTCGTCACTGAGAGCCGCGCTGTAAAATGTTTCACCATCTGCCACATCACTGAGATCCTCTACATCCCATTCAATACCGTCAGTGCTGGTATACAAATATTCGCATACCGCTGCCACTTTATCACCGAAAGGAATGATATCACGGATAATGTCGCTGTAATATTCATCAAACATCGGTATCGTACGCTGCGTCCAGGTAACCCCATCAGGTGATGTGATTAAACAAGCATTCATCTCCCCGCCTCCTGCATAGTAGAGCCCATCAATGAATGCCACACAGAACAGTGACGCATCTGTTACAGTAGTTGTCTGAACTGTCCATTCGACACCATCAGCCGAAGTCAATACTACACCACCGCTGCCAACGGCAACAAACTGACCATCACCCCAAACAACATCGTAGAGTTTTCCTGATGAAGTAGTTACTGGACTGGTCTGTGTTGTCCAGCTTGTGGCATCAGTCGAAGTATAGATGCGGTGCCCCCCTGAAGCGCCTCCCTCCCATCCTACTGCCACATAACCACCATCACCGACCGCTACTGATTCAAAATAGACATTATTATTACCAATCGACGAAGATTGATCAGTCCATTCAGAACCATCGGGCGAAGTAAAGATGATTCCGCTCTTACCCACCGCCACAAATCGTGCGTCATCCCAGATGATTTCGTTGAATGAAGCGGTCGAATTCGGGCTTATGGGGCTGTCGGTCCATTGGATCCCATCTGTTGAACTGAAAGCCGCACCGAAATTGCCTGCTGCGACAAACAGACCATTGCCATAAACCACCGTATTGAGATCCTCGGTCTCCCAGGCCTCTCCCTGCACCCGAACACTCCACTCCAGTGCCATAATGTTTATTGAAAACAAAAAAACGAACACCCCAGCCAGAATCCTTATCATTCTGCTCCTCCTCATATTGAAATAATTGTGAAATTTCTCTAAAGTATGCCAGAGATTCCGGTTCGAGTCAACCAGAAAATTAAAAAGGTCTTCTCCATGGAATATATCGGTCTTGTCTACCACATGATGAAGATACTGCAATCATCCGCTTTAAGACGCGGGATATCCGGTTCCACGCCGTACATCAGCCCCTGCAAAAACAATCATGCTGGTTAAATCCTTTCTTCACATTCACGTTTTTTGTATCTATTCGTTTTCCTGAAATCATATAACCACACAGCTTATTTCTTTTCTTCAGCACAGACACGCAAAAACAAGGAGAATTCTAAATCCAATAAAAAAAAGCAAAGAAATGTTTTTGAATTATGGGTCGCCGGGCGCACACGCCCCACGCGGCAGTGCATTGTAACTCTGTAACTCCCTCTTGTGGGCGTGTGGAAAGGTGTTTCTCGTTCCAGGGTCTGAAATGATTATGTATATAACAATTATTGTCTATGTTTCGAAGGCAATGTTGGTTTGCATTATGTGGTGCTATCCAATATTCGCAAAACTTTCGATGTCAACATTGCATTTAAATGTTTGATGACATCAGCAATATCTGTAAAAATTGTGAAACGAATTATGGTCGTATTCATTGACAGCAGATACACCTTCTGTCACCGAAGTCTGATAATGTTTCCGAATACGTTCCCTGACAGTTGACTTCGAGTGAATCACATTCAGTATCTCCCGATCCGGAACTGCTATTCCCATTGTGACCGGTAACTAACATAATATCGGATATGGTCTGGTGATTTCCATTGTACATAATATGCATGGTAACCATATATTTACCACAGGGGACAGAATCACCATTACAGTCAGTACCATTCCATTGCAGGTTGCCGATACCCGAAGCTGAAATTTCGTTAACGAAATTCCCATCAGCATCAAAAATATGAGCATACGTGCAGATATCACCGCTACAACTGTTGATTGTGGGGCCTTTGCATACACCCCCTTCAGAGGCAGGATTACCGCAGGAAAGGCAAAGGAGAACTGCTATTAATGAATAGCAAAAGACTGCATGTCTGAACATGGTAGACCTTACCTTGAATTATGTATTTATTTAATCATCATTGAATATAAAACCAGGTGCTGTAAGTGTCAAAAATTCAGTACATGTTTACAGAATACCTGGTTATAACATAATCAGGTGCTGTAATATTATGTTTATTCTATTACAATATCATATTTGTTCAACAATCCAGATAAACCATATGATGAAAACCTTGTCTTTTTTAGTCGATTCTTGTCTGGATCAATTGAAAAGTTATATGAAGTCCTGAAATCAACTTTATCCAAATTCGTATTATCGAATATTGCTCCACTTAAGTCGCATATGTCAAACAGCGAATTTGTCAGATCACATTCCGAGAAATCAACCTCATGTAATTTGGTATCTTTGAAAGAGGTTCTTTTAATATCTGTATTATAGAATAATGAATGACTAAGATTACAACTCTCAAAGCTGAATGATAATCCTAATTCGTTACAATCCTCAAAATGTAATCCTAACATTTTACAATTTTTAAATTCCGTTTGATGAAATGTGGTATTTTTCAGTTTAGTCAAACTTAGATTACATTGATTGAATAGACATTCTATAAATATGAAATCGGACAGGTCAGTGTATGAAAAATCACAATTCCCAAAAATACAGCACTCATATTCACCCTTTTTCAAAGGCTGTTTTTTGAAGTTTGTTTTGTTATATTCTTTATCGGTTATATAAACTTGTTCCATAGTGTTTTTATTACAATACCATACACCGTTTAAAATTGTATCTGCAACACCAAATAAAAAGCAACATGTTTAAAACTCTCACGATGTGTTTCTGATAACGCATGGGTCGTGTATGCCCGGTGGCCCCCAGATTATAAAAATATACAAAAATCTTTGCCAAAAGCCGTAATACCTGGTTCCAGAAATCGATAGATCCGGTCATTTTTCAGATTCAGCCGGTCGTTCCCCCGATAGAGTCGGTTATTTCCTGAATTCAACCGCTATTTTTTGACAAACAAGCCTTCGATTTTCAGGTACAATCGGAAAAATATCTGTGTGAGCCGGCCAAAATCAGGTAGAACCGGCCAAAATCAGACTTTGATAATCAAAAAATAAATATTGAATTTCATATAAAATTCTCCATATTGAATTTTAATAAAACTATTCTTTTGATAATTGTCTTTACAGTTTACAAAACCCTGTACTTTCAGACACTTTCAATAATTTGGATCAAAAGCCTGATGAATCTGTATCAGTTTTTGCTCTCTGCATTTAAGATAGCCATTTTCAACTGCTTTTTCAATCAGACCTTTTGCGTATTCCCATATTACATCAGACCCGTTTTTAATCTGACTGTTAACATTTAAAACTTTGTCTGAAGTAACCCCATGTTTCTGCCAGGCATGCCCATTATCAAAGTAATTTTGCATGACCGGCCCTAAACGATCAACCGCACCTGCAAATTTTGCTTCACAAGTTTCTTTCGCTTCAAACTCATCCCATAGATTCAGATACTCTTTTTGCTGATCTTCTGGTAATAAACCAAATACCCTTTCTGCGCATTCTCTTTCTTTTTTGTATTTCCCGGACTGATCTTCATCATAAAGGAACGTATCACCAGCATCAATTTCAACAAGATCGTGAACCAATGCCATTTTAACGACTTTGCAGATATCAATTTTATCATTTGCATATTCCGACAGGATAATTGCCATCATGCTCATATGCCACGCATGCTCGGCGTCATTTTCATATCTCTTGTTGTTTATTATTCTTGTTTTTCTGAATATGCTTTTAACTTTGTCTATTTCCATTAAAAAATTTATCTGTTTTTGAAACCTTTCCTTGTAAATGGTTTCCTTGTTACTCATTTGAATCATTCCCTTTCAGATATGGTTTTGATATTTCATAATCAACGATCGATTGATATCTGTTAAGCAGACCGGTTTTCCCGGTTGCTTGATTTAAAATGACAATGAAGAGAATTGCCCGGCAAACTGGTTACCTTTCAAAATTTTTTCCCTATATAAAAAACATAACCGTAGAAGTCCTTATATTTGTAATACAATTGGGCTTCATGTCTTTGATTTACTATAAGTTGTTCTGCTGTATTGTTTCCTTCATGATTTATCAGGAAATTTTTCTGTACAGTAATTTGTGGATTATAAAAGTTTTCAATCCAGCAGTTTTCAGGTAGAGCAAAAACAGCAATTGGAACGTATCCGGCCTTTTGCATTTGTGCAATCTTATTTGAAATAGTATCTATTTCCGGATAAGCATCTTTCCAGAATTCATCAATCTCTGAGGGTCGCTCTTCGGTAAACCATGATGCTTCTGAAACAGAAATGTAACCTCCCGGTTTCAAAAATTTGTGCCATTCGTTTAATCCACGCTTAAAACCAATATTATAGATTGCTCCTTCCGACCAGATCAGGTCCAGTTCTTCATCCTGAAAAGGAAGGTTTTCCATTGAACCAACAATACCTTTAACCCTATCTTGAATATTCAGTTTTTGGGCATTACTGTTAAATATATCTATGAATTTTGGAAACAAATCGATTCCAGTAATATGTCCCGGTACATGATCAGCTAAAACCATGGTTGGACTGCCGGTTCCACAACCAATATCAGCAATCCGGGATTCAGTTGTTAAATGCCTGATAAAATTTAATGCCTGAATAGTTGTTTCGGGACTACCAGGTGCTTGCCTGCCCAGGTTTGAAAAATACTCGCAGATCAAGTTGAAATCGAATTCGTGAATTGATGAGTTTTCGTTACTCATGGTATTTTTTCCTTTTTATAGTTGCAAAACGGATCTCGTAAAGAGAACCGTCAGGTTCAGGTAATCCATAAACAGAAT
>JAAYEB010000358.1 GCA_012728995.1 Fibrobacter sp.
ACATTTGGTATTGTTGTAAAGCATATCCTTCCGTACATTTTATCGTATGTTTTTATGGTTTTTATCATGCAGACAGCATCGGGAATTCTTTCTGAAGCTGCAATCAGCATGATTGGATTGGGTCCATATGACAGTGTTTCGCTTGGTACGATTTTGAACGAAGCAATGAGGAATGAAGCTTTGACAGACGGAGCCTGGTGGGCATTCATACCGGCTGCAATACTGGTTACAATTACAGCTTTCTCTTTATATGTACTGAATAATTCAATGGAGGGAGTCTTTAACCCTCGTCTGCGTAAATAGGAGAACATATGCCTACTATAGAATCAAATAATATTCAATCGACAACTTCTGAACAGAAAAGTCCTCAGACAAAAAATTCGGTTCCGATATTTGAGGTAAAAAATCTTCACTTGCATTATTTAACAAGATTTGGTGAAAAAATTCATGCCGTATCTGATGTTTCATTTTCAATGGATCAGGGGGAAGTATTAGGTATTGCCGGGGAATCCGGTTGTGGAAAATCTACGCTTGTTAACGGGTGCATGGGTCTGTTTATTCCACCGCTCAAACCTACTTCCGGGGATGTACTTGTTTCTGGTGAGTCGTTGATGAATCGTGAGCCGGATGAGGTTCGTAGAAATGTGTTAGGCAGAAAAGTAGCAATGATTCCGCAGGGTGCATTTAATTCATTGAATCCAACAAGAAAAATTAAGGATCTTGCGGCCGACATGATTGAAAGTCATGAGAATACAAAAGATAAAAAAGAAATTTATTCACGTTTACGGGAACGTTTCAGGATAATAGGGATGGATGAAAGTATCCTGAATTCATATCCTATTCAAATTACGGCTGGTATGCGTCAGAGATCAGTTATTGCAATATCAACTCTGCTTAATCCAAAAATGGTGATTGCTGATGAACCGACATCTGCCCTTGATGTTACAACTCAAAAATCAGTTATCAAAATGATATTTGAGCTTCTTGATAAAGGCGTTTTTTCAACAATGATATTCATTACTCACGAACTGCCTTTGTTACGTCATGTTGCGGGAAGAATAGCTGTAATGTATGCGGGGGAATTTGTTGAATTAGGCACTACTGATCAGGTGATTTTTGATCCAAGACATCCATACACAAAAGCTCTTATGGGATCCATGTTAAGTGCTGAACCAGGGCAAAGGCAAAGAAAACCGATTGCTATTGAAGGTGCCCCGCCGAATCTGGCAAAGCCGATTGAGGGGTGTCGTTTTGCCGACAGATGTCCCGTTGTAAAACCGGAATGCAAGAAAAATAAACAAGTTATGCGTATAGTTGCTGATAGACAGGTGAGGTGCCAGTATGCCAGTTGAAACCGATATTTTTAATGCCAAAAACGTTATATGTACATTCGGGCATGGAAAGAAGCTGGTTAAAGCGATTGATGATGTCAGTTTTGGCATTAAGGACCAGGAAATTGTATCGCTTGTAGGCGGGTCTGGATGTGGGAAAAGTGTTTTGGCTAAAATAATGCTTGGATTGATAAAACCAAGTTCCGGACAATTTTTGTATAAAGGAAATGAAATTAAAAATCTGAAAACTCACTGGCGTGAAGTTCAGGCTGTTTTTCAGGATCCATTCAGTTGTTTCAATCAATTTTTTACGATTCGCTCGCAATTGAAAGATTCTTTTGGAATTTTTAAAAAAAAGCCATCAAAAAGAGAGATCGAGGATAGAGTCGATCAGGCTTTATTGGCAGTGAACATTAAGCCGCCGGAAATAGAGGGAAAATACCCTTTCGAACTTTCCGGGGGGCAGATGCAGAGAATGCTTTTGGCAAGGATATTTATTTTACGGCCCAGAGTTCTTATTGCAGATGAGCCTACAAGTATGGTTGATGCCTGTGTAAGGGCAAATATTCTCGATTATTTGATGAAGATTAAAAGTGAGCTCAAGATGACAATAGTTTTCATAACGCATGATATTGGCCTTGCATATTATGTCAGTGACAGAATGTTTATTATGCATAAAGGGAAAATTGTCGAGCACGGGTCTCCTGATGATGTTGCATTAAAACCAAAAAATCCACACACGCAACAGTTACTTGATGATATTCCTGATATTAATAAAAAGTGGCTTGAGAGAGAACAGAAAGTATTGAATGTTGTTGAATAGACCTTTTAAAGAAAAATTACTTTTTTCAATATTTTGTTATCAAAACATACAATCACAAAAAATGTACTAATCTTTTTAAAAAATGTTAACACAGATTAGCTATCTTAAGCGGATAAGAGATAAAATCATATCTATTTTAAGTGCATGCTTATATCAGACGAATAAGAATAGTTGAATAAATTCAATTTGAATAGATTATAAATATGAACTATGCTTTATATTTTTTCACTAAACATGAAACAGAAACAGTTTTACATAAACGACTCTCAAGGAGGGTTGGTTGCTAAGAATTAAAAAAACATTTTCAAGATTGTTATTAGTTGTAGGGGCAATTGGTTGTTTATTTACACTGGTTGCAAAGGAGGATAAGCCGGACTCGACTGAGTTTAAACAGATGCTTGATTCATTGGGTTTGACAGAGAATGATCTGGAATCGAAGGTTCGTTCTACTTTAATGTTCGGGGGGTCATCTCCGGTATCGTTTTCTGGTGAAGCAAGGCTAAAATTACAGTATCATCAGATGTCGGAATGCCCACCATATTTTGAATTGGATAAATCATACATGCAGTCTAATTGGGAGGGCAATGAATCATTTGTACGATTGGGAATGGTTGCAAGAGCCGGACGAAATACTGTACTCTGGTCAAAAATTGGTTTCCAGCATAATCTGCCGGGCAATTTTCTTAGAAGTGACAGAGAAACAACAAGTGAAGGATTAAGAAGAACAGACTGGAGGCATGATAAGGGAGATATACCTGCAATAATTCATGAAGATATGAATGCGGGTATAGCCATTCGAACAGTACCGGTTTCATTTTGGTTAAAAATGGGAGCTATTCACTGGATTGAGGCATCGCCTTTAACTATATGGAAATCTCAACCACGAACTTTTGCCTGGGAATATCTTCCATTTGAAGTTGAGCAGCCAATTAGTAGATACTATGAATATAATATAGCAAAGGGAGAAAAATCGGGTCGGGCAGCCTGGAATAAGAAAGCTTTTCAGGGTATTAATCTGGAAAGTATAAATTTACCTGGAGATCTTTATTTCAATTTCTTATATGGGGCATACGAGAGATATGATAATTTCGAACGTGAATATATGGATTTCTCAAATGATATTGCTTATGCGGGAGACGATGGTTCAACTGCAAAAAGTCGGGGTATTGGAGATTCATACAGGCACGTATTTCATACTCGATTAAGTGCAAAAGAAATGATCGGGCGTTTGACACCATCTGTAAACTTGATGTTTTATGAATATGACAAGGAAATCTTGAAGAATTATGCATTTAAGAAAATATTTAAATACAATACAACCCGTGATACAGGAATAATGTTTTATAAAGAACCAAGAGTAGGATCATTTGATATAAGAGGACCAATTAATGATAAATTAAAAATTATGGCTGATTTGGGATTTAGTTTTGTTGATACAAACTGGCAAATCGGATATGGGAAAACAATTGATTCCGTTACTGGAGATGCTGTTAGTAATATTGAAAGGAAAACTTCCAGATCTTCTATCAAACCAGCAGTTTATGCACGAGTGGAAAGTAAATACGGGTTACCTCTGAATCTCGATTTTGCTGTTATTTCAGAAGGTTTTTATTCACCACTTTCTTTTGCTGTTCCATCAGATATTTTTTATCCTTTTGGTTCAAATCTGGTTGGTCCTGGAAAGTTTGTTGCAAGAGCAGAAGCATCACCATATTCACAAAATATGGCGGGAGTAAATTTACAGATCGTTCCGGAATTGTCTGGTTATGGTCACTTGAAATTTTCTTATGGTCAACATTTTCAGCTAAAATCAGGTCAGGATGTGATATATTTCCCTTACAGATTAAATGGGCAGGAATTGTCCGGTCTCTTTCATTCATCATATACCAGATGGGGTAATTATCTTATTGATTTTAACATGGACGGTAAATACAGGAAAAGGTTAGGAGATGAGTCGTATAGAACAAGTGCATACAATTCACCATTAGGCCCGGAAGCCGGGGGGTTAAGGTCTGATTACTTGGCAATGATGGAAAGTTTTGTACCTTATGAAAGTGCTCAACAGGCTGATTCAAATGGTGTAGAAAACACCGGTGTTTATGAAAAAAGCAGGTGGGTACCTCATAATCAAAAGTTTTCTTTCAGTGCTGATGTTGATTTTGCCTATGATATCAGTTCGTTAATTGGATATTCAAATGATTTTTTTGTAAGTTTTTATGGTGCTTTAAACAGTATTTCAACTTCATTTAAGCCGTTTGCCTTTAGTGATAAAAACAAAGATATGCTTTTGTTTGGATCATATTTGAGAATGGAACCTGCTATCGCGCTTTCCAAAAAATTTTATATATTAGGGCTTGTAGGATTTGAAAATTGGAAATCGCAAAAGGCTTATATAAAAGATGAGCAAGAAAGAATTGTAGATGGGGCAACAGTAACGGATTCTGTTTCTGTTATGTGCCCAATTGATTATAAAGATTTCGCAATAGGCATAGGTTTCGACTGGGATATGTTATCGAGGATCGGATTGCATGGAAGAGTAAAATGGATGAAGCATGATGATGCTAAACTTCCTGAGAATAATTATGCCACCCCTATTATTTCCACAGAAATTAAAATGTGGTTCTGAATATAAACTGTAACTGTTCATAAAGGAGTATCAATGCTCAGAAGAATTATTACACTGATGTGTGCTCTGTTGATTGCTGGCGTTTACGCTGACAAGTCGGAAGAGAAGTATGATAAAATTCAGAAAATACTGGAAAATATTGTGTCAAAAGCAGGCATTTCTATTGGTGGAGATGTAAAAGCACAGTATTTTTATTCCGGTATTAGCGGTGAGGGAGTAGATTCGAGCAAAAGACAGTCAGAGACGAACGAGTTTACTTCAGTTGATTTTGATATTAAAGCAAGACCAAATGAAGCTGTATCTGCCAGAGTCATGTTCAGAATGCATCAAAACTGGCAGAACTTTTATTCTGATGTTTCAAATCCAATCTTTTCAAGGTGGATCAGTATAGATGGAAATCCACTTGACATGTTTCGTTTTAGTATTGGAGATTTTAAAGAAAAATATAGTCCATTGACACTTTATTCTCCTGAAATTGATATACTTTACGAGCCCTATGTGTTCAAACGGCAGCGTGAAAATGCATTGGATGAGCTTTTTATAGGTGATAATTACAGAGTTCTTCAGGGTGTAAACCTAGGATTTGATGCTGAAATTGTTCCAATATTCAATGAATTCCATTTGGGATTTGTCGCAGGCAGGTTAGCCGGTGCAAACCATGCGAAAAATATTGAAGCTGGAAGTATGGTTGTTGCTGAATACCAGAATACCGAAAACCTGAGTAAGTATTTTACAGGTACAAATCTGGATATGGTATTTATGAAAGGTATAAGTCTGGCGGGCACCTGGTTGTCTGTATTTGATCATAAGGGAAGTTATATTGAGACAGTAAACAGGGGGGACACATCAAAAGTTGACACTGTTGCACAGTTAACCAATGTGATATCCTTGCGCCCTGGAGTTGATATTTCGAAAACATTCGGAATGTCTGAAGCTCTCAAATTCGGATTGTCAGCTGAAGTTGCATTTTCTATTGATGATTCAACATGGTATGAAGCACCTGCAGATACAACACTTGCAGGTAACTTTGCAAGTACAAAAATAAAAGGTAACGCATTAAACCTTGGTGCTGAATTAGGTTATTCTCCATCGGACAATCTGGAAATAGTTCTGAATGGGTCTTATATATCCAATGATAAAAGCTTTAAAAATACGCTCGCACAATCACCAACTTTTTATGGTCAGCGTATCATGAATTTTGAAACAGACATGAGTAGTTCTAATAAAAAAGGATCACACTATTCAACTTTTGATGCACTCTATCATTCGGTTTTTAAATTTTGTCCAGCAACCACAGGTGATTGGTGGGATAGAATTCCAATGATGAAAACGGCATATTATAGAGGCGTTATACTTGATCAGGATAATTTATACAAATTTATGGAAAATGATTTTGATCCTTCTGTCCAATTAACCATGCCACTTGGTCCGGCAACTCCAAACAGAGCCGGTTTAAATGCTGATATTTCTATGAAAGTGTTGGGAGGTGGTATAGAGGCAAAAGGACTGATGTCAATGCTCTCTGAAAAAGAACCATCGGATACTGTTTTGACAAAGCCGGAAAGTGAATTTTCAAAATTCGGAGGTGGTTTGAAAATCGGTATTGATAAGTTGGCCAAAATATTTAAATTTCCTTTTGAGATATCTGGTTCAGTTGTAAAGTCTTCAGCATCAAATAAAGGTATACCAAACGATTCAGTTAATAATAAGTGGGAAATAAATTCAGGTTTTACTAACATAGGGTTGTATTACAAATTCTGGAAAAGGGCAGCTTTCTTAGCTGGATACCAGATAATTAATAATACAGCAACAATTGATGGCCTTGAAGTTGAACAAACGCAAAAGCATTGGACACTTGGATTAGAATGGAAGGTAAATGATGGTGCTGATATTGTTACTTCAATTGGTCAGATAAAAGCAGATGTAGATACTGCAAATGGGTGGCTTCTGGGGAAAGGAGCTACAGTAGGTGATTTTGAACAATTGCTTATTGATGTATCTTTACAGGTTAAGTTCTAATCTGAAAAACCAAATCAGAAATGGGATAAAAATGAAAAGGAAAAATTATTTTATCTTGATGTTTGCATTGCTTGCTGTGGTTGCTGTAAGCTCTGCATATTCTAAAATAACTTTCAAGCCGCTTAAAAAAGAAAAAGTAGAAGAGACAGGGCCTAAACAGGATCCAAGACTTGTATATCGTTTTTTCGATGAAGATTATATTTCGGGTGGTTATGCTTATTGGTATCCGGATAACTCGAAAGTATTTATTCCTGAAGAATCAGGTAAAAATGGTGAGGTTGCTTTACAGTTTGATCTGGATGCAAACGATTATTCTGGTGGATCGGTTTGCCTGTACAATTTGCTTTATGATATGAGTGATATTTTTTCAACAGGTGCATTGCAGTTCTGGATAAAAGGCCAGAATGGGGGAGAAATAGCATGGGTAGCACTTGTCGATGAAGAGAATACAGATGGTAAAAAAACGGTTGTAAGATTGCCTCTTCAGAATTATGGAGGAATTACAAACGAATGGACACAAATCCAGATTCCACTTGTTGATTTTGGAAATAGAGGTGTTTTCTGGGATGAAAAAAAGAGAGTTGAAGTTCCGGAAAAATTCAATTGGAAAGGTGTTGGAGAATTCCGTGTAGAAATAAAGAAAGCAGACAATCCCAGTTTCAAAGTATGGGTTGATGATGTTTTTGTCTTGAGAGATGTATTCGAAGCCAAAGAAGTAAAGGAAGAAATCTACTGGGATGAGGTTGAAGAAGATATCATAGCACTGGATGTGACAAAGAGACCCGATGTAAAGGATATATACACTGTATTTGAAGATAATTTTCCAGCTGGCGGGTTTACATATGTTTATGGCGGAAAAACGGCTTATAGTATACAAAATGCAGGTGGAAAAAATCCGGTTATTGCATGTTATCTGGATAACAGGGATTATTCAGGTGTAACGATTGCCCTTGGCGCGGGAAAAAGCGTTGATCTTAGGGAGTTAAGGACGAAGGATGCTTCCGGGCTTGCTTTTTGGGCAAAAGGTGCAAAAGGTGTAAGCGCAATATATGTTGGATTGCTGGATGATGAGTCGGATGGCTTCAAAGTACAAACAAAAGTATCTCTTGGTGATTTTGGTAACATTGATACCACTTGGAAATATTTCATGATTCCCCTGCATCATTTTCAGGATAATGGACGGTATTGGGATGAAAGCAAAAAAGCAGAAGTGCTGGGTGATGTTGATTGGGGTAAAATTAACGAAGTAAGATTCTCGAATAATAAAAGTGAGAATAAGGTTGAGGCTGATTCTGTACCATTTTTTGTTGACCATATAACTTTTATAGACAGTATTCCAGGATACGTTAATCCTGCTACTTACTGGGCAAATTTTGAATCTGATGCACCTGATATCATGCTTCACGATTTTGAAGATGAGAATAAAATAGCTCTATGGGAAGGTGCAACTGGACCAAAGTCGGAAGTAAGAATCGAAAAAGTGGAAAGTGGTGCAAAAAATGGCGGAAATAATGCATTGTCGATAAGTTATAAATTGAATGACTGGTGCGATGCTGTTCTGGATTATAAGAAACATGACATTGATCCGAATTTAAGGGACTGGACAAAACACTGGGGCTTGAAGTTTGAGATGTATACAGAAAAGGCCTATCAGGGTGTAGTTGTCCAGGTAAATGATGCTGGTGGTGAAGTGTTCGTGGCTGCAACAGGAAGCCAACGGGGATGGAATGAAGTTCTGGTTCCGTTCAAGGATTTTTACAAATTTCCATATTGGCAGCCTGAAGACGCAGTACAAAATGGAAAATTTGATATGGAAGATATACAGTCTATTGATTTTAAACCATCAGGAGAGGGTACAGCAGGAACTTTTTATATTGACAATGTAAGGCTTACAAATGAGCGTGAAGTAAAACTTGCTCCTGTTCCTGAAAAAATCGAAGTTGTTGTTTCTGGAAATCCAGAGAATGTATTAACAGAAAAGATCAATTCAGGCATTTTTGGAATTAATGCTGCCTTATGGGATGGTGATCTTCTTAAACCAAAAACAGCAGAATATGTCAAAGCTGTAAATCACAGCGTGTTACGGTATCCCGGTGGTTTGAGGGCAGATGAAGATCATTGGGAGGAAGTGCTCGAAAAGAAAGACTGGATGGTAGATACGGATGAATTTCTGGAGTTTTGTGAACAAACAAATACCACACCGATGATTACTGTTAATTTCGGGACAGGAACACCTGAGGAAGCTGCAAGATGGGTAGAGCATTGCAATATAAAGCGTAAAGCAAATGTAAAATACTGGGAAGTTGGAAATGAGCTTTATGGGGACTGGCATGCTAATTATTGCAGTGCAGAGGAATATGGAAAAAGGGCTGCTGAATTTATTAAACAAATGAAAGCTGTTGATCCGTCAATTCTTGTGACCGTGGTCTGGGTTTTGGATGGAGATTGGAATAAAACGGTATTTGAATATACAAAGGATCTTGCTGATGGTGTAAATGTGCATCATTATCCTCAGCATACAGGCGAAGAAAATGATGCGGCATTGCTGGCTGCACCGCAAACGCTTAATGAAATTTTGCCAAATGTAAAAAGGCAGACTGAGGAATTTGGTGTACCAGGAAAAAAATATGAAATATGGCTGACAGAATGGAATTCAGTTGATTTTGAACCGGGTCCGCAGACATTGTCTCTGGTTAATGGTATATTTGTGGCAGATTACTTGGGAATGCTCGCAAAACACAACATAGAGCAGGCTTCATATTGGGACATTCATAATGATGTTACTCCTCAGGGCGGTGATTATGGCTACCTTTCAAGGACAGGCGCTCCTGACGGAGATAATGTCCCAAGGCCATCATACTGGGCGTTCAAGCTTGCAAGTGAAAGTTTAAGAGGCAAATTGATTGAGTCGAATACCGAACAGGACAATGTCACCAGTTATTTGACAGAAGAAAATGGTAAAAAGACATTGATGATAGTCAATAAGATGCCAAGAACAAAGGCGAATATTTCGATTGATATACCAGGTTTCAAAGGAAGTGCAGTAATAAAGCAGTTGAATAATGAAAATGCCACAACCGGGTATTCATCAGAAACAATTGAATTAAATAATGGTTACAAATTAACTGCTCCTGCGTATTCAATTACTGCAATTGTAATACAATAAAGGAATCCGGTTAAAATGTTGAAGCTTTCGGTCTGATAAGGCCGGGAGCTTTTTTTATGAAAAACCTTTGATAACGCTTATTTTAGCTACATGATGCTCTGGCGAAACCTATTTTAAATTGATTTATTTAATGATGTTTTTGCATAGATCGTGATATGTTTATGTCACAGGTAAAACCTTGGAAAAGAGAAAAAGATTTAACTGGAATTGTATCAATATTTGTAATAAAACAGAAAATAGATTGTCAAGCAGGATAATATGGTTTGAAAACCAAAATGTGTAACATAAAAAATCAGATTGATTGAAGAGTAAAAATCTGGAGGAAATAGATGAAATTTGGTTATTTTGATGATGAAAAGAGAGAGTATGTGATCACAACGCCACAAACTCCATATCCATGGATTAATTATTTGGGTACGCGGAACTTTTTTTCACTTATTTCCAACACTGCAGGTGGCTATTGTTTTTATAAAGATGCACGATTAAGAAGAATTTTAAGGTACAGATATAACAATGTTCCACTTGATATGGGTGGACGTTATTTCTATATACGTGAGAATGAAGATTTCTGGTCTCCAGGATGGAAACCGGCAAAAAGGGGTCTTAATGAATATCAATGCTGTCATGGTATGGGATACTCAATTATTAAGGGTATTCGAAATGGACTTTCTGCAGAGGTACTATATTTTGTTCCGGTTGATGATAATTGTGAAATTCACAAAATAGTTTTATCAAACACTACAAAAGAGGTTAAAAAGTTCACACTGTTTTCATTGGTTGAGTTTTGCTTGTGGAACGCTCTTGATGACATGACCAATTTTCAGAGAAATTATAACACTGGTGAAGTTGAAATTGATGGATCAACGATTTACCACAAAACTGAATACAAGGAGCGAAGGAATCATTTTGCGTTTTATACAGTTAATAGACAGGTTGCAGGATTTGATTCAGACAGGGATTCATTTTTAGGACGATATAATGGGTTTGAAAATCCTGAGGTTGTAATAGAGGGAAAATCACGAAACTCAGTTGCTGACGGATGGAGTCCTGTTGCATCTCACAGTATCAATATCACACTTAATCCAAAAGAGACCTCGGAACTGGTTTTTGTTTTGGGGTATGTTGAGAATCCGAACGATAAAAAGTGGGAATCACCTGGTGTTATTAATAAGGATGGTGCAAGAAAAATAATTGAAAAGTATTCTACGAGTTCACAGGTGGATAAAGCATTGGAGCAGCTTAAGGAGTACTGGGATAAATTATTGTCTAATTATGTTGTTAGTAGTGATAACGAAAAACTGGATAGAATGGTAAATATCTGGAATCAGTACCAGTGTAT
>JAAYEB010000359.1 GCA_012728995.1 Fibrobacter sp.
ATTTCGGTCAACCTGGCAATGAGCCATAATCAAGGAGGCAAGGAGGCCACCCGGAGCAAGATTGAACCGAATCACTCCGTAGTATTTGGGAGTTCATAAATGGACGTTTGAACCAAAACGAGTTTAACGAGGTGAAGGGTGTAGCCCTGAATCAGACACGTAGCCCCGAAAGGAAAGAAGGTGGAGAGTTGCCGATCCCTTCGAAATAGGCGCAGGCGAAACGCAGCAAAGCGTTATGGTAAGTTTTGCTGTGACCTCCCGGGGTCAAAGACTGCATCGAGTTAAACGAACTGATCATGGAACAACCAGGCGAGTCGCTGGAACAAGTTCTTTACGATAACATCTATTCCAAAGATGGGGAAGTAAAGTATGGTACATCAACGTAAAAGGAGGGGTATCAGAGGACACCAGTGCAGGGATGGGACGCGGATAAAAGCTGAAAAGCTGTAGCTATGAAGTGGGGTAATGCCCACGGAGCGAAGCGTTCCACGGAAGGTCGCCTGCTGAAGAGCATCTATGGCCATCACTCAGAGGATGAATATCTATGGATGTAATTCCGCAGATAATGAGTTAAACGAATTATAAACGTTAAGCTCAGAAGACTAACCGAAGAGCCGTATGTGGGAAAGCTGCTTGTACGGTTCCGAGAGGGTTCGGGCAGGTAACTGCCCGTTCTACTCGACTATTAATTATTTCCAGTTTTCATTTGCGGGGGTCGTGTGCGCCCGGCGGACATGAGTTCTTTTAAAATCATATATTGCGCTCGGCGACCCTGATGACAAAAAAATTTAAATTTCCAGGATGTGGGTACGTAAACAAAGGTCTTTAGTCTCATGTAATATAGTTGCAATACATTACTACCTCAACTGCAAGAACCGTGCATCGTGTATGTTGTCAGAAGAACAGTTTCAAACCGATCGCACCCAGAGAGTATTCATTGTCGTAAGGGTTCTGGTCCAAAAAACAATGGTTGAAATAAAGTGTGGCAATATTGTCAAAGGCAAGTATGACGTAGTTTATCTCACCCGATACCTTGCAGGTAATTTTTCCGTTTTTATCGTACCAGTAATGCTGGTTTATATCAATAAAGATGGTTTGGTTTCTGAACAGTCCGAAATGGTACCTTATGAGTCCGGTGATATCGTATTTGTAGTCATGATTGTTTCCGATAAGGGGTGCGTTGCCGTGAAGATAATAACCTGCATCAATGTTTACATCAAATGAGTTTCGGAGGGTGAAATCTCTGTTGTTGTATTTTTGAATAAAATAGAAATCGTAGGCACCTTTTGTGCCTGCGCCGGCCCGGATCGCATTCCACCAGGTTGAGCCGCTCGGTCCCTCTTCTCTGCTTAGTGTGTGGATACATTGATGAAACAGAGAGAGCTTGACAATACTTTTGCGAAAAGAATATCTCAGTTGCGGCATCAGCGTGTACCTGATTTTGTCCAGTTTTACTGGTGTTTCTGGTAGACGGGCTATGCTGGTTGATGCCGCGGTTAAAAATTCAAAAGTAATAGCATCATAACTTATGAATTCAGTGTTGATCATTAGATCAGACCTGTATCCCGGACCGAGATCACCGAATTTTGGTTTGCCATAAATATGCACTCCAAGAGTGGTCATTCCACTTGCGTGGAAAAGCATTTTCAATTTATTGTTTGTGCTGTCTGAGGCAAAAGAGAGGACTGCAAAGATAAAAATGATTGTGGCCGATTTTCCTCTTGTCATTTTGCCACCGCACTTTTGCAGATTCTGAATCCTACCCCGTCAAAGCGTCTGAAAGATTCTCCGTAGTTTCTGTTTGCGCAGCGAATATTCCACATATACTCATTCCAGCTTCCGCCCCTTATAACACGGTAAGGATATTTTTTGGTATCAAGTGGGCCTGTCGGGTTTTCGGCAGGACTTTTCTCATAATAATGAGCATCGTAACGGTCCTGGCACCATTCCCAAACATTTCCCAGCATATCATAAAGGCCAAAACGGTTTGGACGGGCGGATTTTACAGGTGAAACCATGTTACCTGTTGATGTATACAACCCGGAGCTGTCGGCCTTGTCACCCCAGAAATATTCGGAATCGGTTTTCCCCCTTGCCGCGTATTCCCATTCCGCTTCGGTAGGGAGCCGGTATCCGGGGCCTTTCCACTTACAATAACTTCGTGCATCATCCCAGCTGACACCCGTTACCGGAAGTCTTAGCCATACCTCACCGGAAATGTCATCTGCTTTTTTGGGGAAATAATGTCGATTCCACCAGAACGGCATTCGGCATGCACCGTCTTTTACACACTGAAGGTATTCCCAGATTGTGACTTCGGTTTCGCTTATATAGAAGGAATCTACATGAACCCTGTGGACTGGTCTTTCGTCCCTTTGCCCTGCGGTACTTCCCATCTCGAAATCTCCTGACGGAATAAGTAACATTCTGCCAAAAGAAGAATCATCCGCAGTGCACATTACTGCAAAGATAAACAGAAAAAATACCAAAGGATTTATGGAAATCATCTTAGTCAATATAATCAAAACATGTTGGGAATACATAGTTTTATCTATCGAAGCGGGTAGAAATTGGGCAGTGAGAAGTGAGAAGTGAAGAAGCCAATTGCAACAGGAAAATGTCTGAACCGCTGATTTACCTGATTTGGATGATTAAAACCATGATTAATTTCTATCTGATTTTTTTCCGGTTTTCCTGTAAACGGAATTATACACAGTTTTCCACACGCCCCCAAACAGGAGTTACAGAGCTGAAATGAACTGCCGCGGGGGTCGTGTGCGCCCGGCGAACATGAAATTCCAAATGTATTATTATTAGAGTGGTAGTAAAAATTAATTTGTACGGGCTTTCGCGCCCGGAAGACGAGATACTTTGTCACTGCCGTTTCTTAGAATGTGATAAATTTACGCAATATTAAAGCAGAGATAATATTTTACTGACATCTTTACCATAAATCCAATAGGAAGCGGGTAACTCATGAAATTAATAAAAGTAAGTTTTCTGATCTTGTTAAATTTTGGTGTACAAATCATTAATGCCGGAGATGACAGTTTAAGAGATTACAATGACAGCACTGTTACAGATCAGTCTGTTTTATTTGAAAAGTTTGTTGATACCGGTTCAGTTGCTTCAAAGTCAAATGATAAAGAGAAACCACGAAACGACATACAACCACCAAAGTTGACCCCGATAACTCCTGATACACAAGGTACCGGTGCTATTGAAATAACTGTTTAACCCAAAAAAACTGAAGTATTCATAAATACAGAAAAAAATTGGATTTGGAAATCAGTAACTTAAAGACCTCAGATCCGGTCTATATAAAATATCTTTACGTTATGACGATAAACGCAAATCTGAATACATTTTAGTTCATTCTGGTGAGCTTGTGCATAGAGATTTTGTACTCAGCAGAAAAAAACGATTTATTATTGAGCCATCTTTTTCAAGTTTTTGGGTAGAAAGCAACCGCTCTGTAGGGCCAGCACTGGACTTGGGTTTGCAAAATGAGAATAATTATTATGGAATAAACTATTTCTGGGATCTGATCTATTTAAATACCACGACCGTAGGCGGCTCGTTTCTGTATTACCGTGATTTCAATTTTGAAGAACATATTTCAATATGCCCTGGAGTCTGTGCCGGATACTGGATTTATAATCGTTGTGATGATGATTACGGTTATGATGAATATTCTGAAGAACATTTCTTTGGAGGATTGTTGGCAAAAGCAAAATTAGGGTTCAGAAAAGTTTACGCAACTTTCACCTATATTTTTCTGATTGGAACATCAACAGGACATGGTCTGCAATTCGGATTGCAATTTATGATATAGAAACATAACGCAGGTATCTTAAGTTTTCTTGATGTATAATTGATTAAGACGCCTGTATCTCCAGTGCAAGCCATTTTTGAAAGTAACCTTAAAATTATAAAATGTATTTGGAAAGGCTGGTGCGTCGTTCGGTTTTCGGAATTAGAATTTTCCTGTTTTATCTTTTTTCGAATTTAAATAATTTATCTGGTAAGGCATGCGCCCTTTATTAGTTACACCTTTTGATGCTCAGGGTGGCCGCGGCAAGATGTATCAATTGTTCGGTAAAGAAATGAATACGATTATCAGCGAATTAAATGAAGTATTAGCTGCGTAACTGTCAGCATCAGGATTTGCAGTATGAAAGGATTGCAGGATTAAGTTTGATGAAGAACAAAGAATTAACACATAAAATTATTGGTTGTGCGATGAAGGTACATTCCACACTTGGTAACGGATTTCAGGAAGTGATTTACCAGCGTGCCATGGCAATTGAAATGAAAAAACAGGGGCTTCATTTCCAACGTGAAATGGAAATGGACATCCACTACGAGGGAGAAAAAATAGGTACAAGACGGGTAGATTTTTTTGTGGAAAATCAAATCATGGTAGAGCTAAAAGCACTTGTAAACCTCGAAGATGTGCATCTGGCACAAGCCATGAATTACTGCCAGGCATATAACCTGCCCATCGGATTACTCATAAATTTTGGTTCCAAAAGCATGCAATTCAAAAGGGTTTACAATGTTAATCACCCTGAAAACAGATTAGGATTAAGAGATTAAAGGAGAAGAAAGTGTCTGAATTAGGATTGGTAGGATTAAAAGATTATGGGATTAAAGGAGAAGAAAATGTCTGAATTAGGATTGGTAGGATTAAAGGATTAAAGGAGAAGAAAAAGTCTGAATTAGGATTAGTAAGAAAGGATTATAGGATTAAAACGGACAAAATCTTGTAATCTTCAAATCCTGGAAATCCTAATTCAGACAATGAAGGGGCTGCGTTGATGAGAGAAGATTTGATAAATTGTAAGTTGGTTGATATTAAATCTTATGGGTATGCTTTTAAGAGCAGTAATTATTCTAATACTGGTATACCTGTATTAAGAATTGGAGGTATAAATGAATGGAAAGTTGATAGCTCTGGAGCAAAAAGAATTCAAGAGGATGCTGGTGTTGTTGCCTTCGAAATAAGAAGGGAATACTTTACATACGAATCTTTAAAAATTGGAACTATTCACAGGTTTCCGCATTCCTCATGATATGAATTTGGTAAGGCATGCGCCCTTTATTAGTAACTGCTACGCTTACGGTTGAGTACGTCAGAATGCGAGCAGTGTTGCCTTCGAAAATAAGAGAAAGACATTAACAAACAAATCTTTTAAATCTGGACTATTCACAGCTTTCCACACGCCCCCAAACGAAAGTTAGAGAATTGCAAGAAACTGCCGCGGGGGACGTGTGAGCTCGGCGAACATGAAAATCTTTTAAAATCATAAAGTGTGCTCGGCGACCCAGAAAATCTCTTAAGAAAAGAAGCATCTGGTATTGTTGCCTTCGAAATAAGAAGGGAATATTTTACATACGAATCTTTAAAATTGTGACTATAAGTTAAATTGATAACAGTTTATTGGGATTAAAAAACAGAAAAAGCTTACAGAAAAACAGAAAAAGCTGTCAGAAAAACCGGAAAAGCTGTCAGAAAAACCGGAAAAGCTG
>JAAYEB010000360.1 GCA_012728995.1 Fibrobacter sp.
ACATGTTACAAGCTATCTTTCACGTGATAATGGATCGATGTCTCTGATGCTCACAAACAAATACCCGGAAACAAGGGCTGAGACAACTGTTTCTGTGCCAGGGTTTGAAGGGAAAGCTACACTGAGGCAGCTTCGAAAAGACAATGCTTCAAAGGGACCGGAAGTTGGAAACATAAATGTAAAAGAAGGTATGAGGATAACACTTCCGGCTTATTCTGTAACCACGATAATGCTTGACTGACCTTTATATTTGAGGGATTGTTTTTACAATGCAACTATTTTAAGACAAGCATTTTTTAAATATGCTTTAAATAAAACACTTTTGTCCTTAACGATAAAAGTGTTTTTATTATCTGCAGGAAGATAAATTTGTGAAATTACTCCAGTTACAGCATCTGAAACTTACCATGTATTTCTGTCTCTCTTGTGAAAAAAAATTGCAGTAGTCATGAATGATACCTGTATAACACATATCATAAGTGCTTACCACCTCAGGAGTTGAATCTCCATAAAGATCTGCGACACCGATGTTTTGATTGTAGCCACCAAATTCGTTACATTCTTTACACTTATTCACCTGTGGCCAACCCTGGATATTTTAGTGAGATTCATGGTTCAATTCACCTTAAAAAAGAAGCTCTTTTAATATATTATATATACCTGTATTAAATAAATCAGTTGAGCAGATTGCAAATCCCGATTAGTTAGTAAAAATGTAACTACTGTTGCAAATAGACTTTTTTTTCTATAATCTTGTTGCTTTAAAATGCACATGGAAAATATTACACTTCGACATAAAACTGAATTCAATGATTATTCGTCACTAATTATTGAATTTAAGATGAGACTACGATATAATAAAATCAAATTCAAACGTCTGTTTGTTTAACAGGACACTTCTCAACAGAATAAATCTGAATATTTAAAACGAAGTGGATATTATTTTAAAAGGATAAGTAAAATGATCCATAAGATTCTTATCGTTGATGATTCTCCTGTCGCCCGGAAAATGTTAAAATCTTGCTTGCCGAAGGATAGAGAATTGGATATTTATGAAGCATCAAACGGTGAAGAAGGAATAGAAATATTTAAAAAAGTAACTCCGGATTTAACCTTTTTAGATCTTACAATGCCTGTTCTCGATGGGTATAAAACTATCCCCCTGCTTAAGCAACTTGATTCTGATGTTGTGATAATTGTCCTGACCGCAGATGTTCAACCCAAGTCTATAAGTCAGGTGTTATCTCTGGGTGCCTTTACGCTCTTAAAAAAACCAGCTACATCACAGTCTATTCAGGACGCATTAAAACAAGCAGAAATTAAAATTTAAAATTTGGCGAATTAAAAAATGAATCAAAGCAATATTGTTATTTCCGATTATCAAAAGGATATTTTACAAGAACTGATGAATATCGCTTTTGGCAATGCTACTGCTGATCTGACAAATATAATAGATATACATATTGAACTCAGCGTTCCTGATATAGAACTTTTGGCTATCAGGGAATTACCGGAATATATATCTGAAACTATAGATACTTATTCCGAAACGGTCATAATCAATCAGAAGTTTTTGGGAGATTTTAAAGGGTCCGGACTTTTCGTGTTTCCCAGTAGCTCAGGGCATGATCTATCAGCACTATTTGAGGAGTCCGGGTTTGAATGCAGCCAGTTATCAGGTTCATCTTTGAAAATAGAGATAGTGATGGAAATAGGTAACATTCTTATAGGTGCATGTGTGGGTAAAATAAGCGAACTTTTAAATACATCAGTTATCTACTCCCCACCTCAGGCAATTTTCGTGAAAGAAAATAAGTACGATTCACTTGTTAACTTATTCGATTCATCACAATCCGTCATTGTCATGAAAACGCGATTTCAACAAAAAAAAGGTGAAGGATTTATATTGATAATAACTGATCAGGATTCACTAGACTGGTTAAAAGATGCATTAGACAAATTTATGGAGGCTTATCAATGATTTTTGCCCAGATATTTGATATGATCAGCGTGGGCATTGTAGTTATTGATAAAGAATTGAATGTCGAAAAATGGAATCGCTGGATGGAAACCCATAGTAAAATAGCATCTGAAAATATTATTGGTCATTCCATTTTTGAACATTTTCCTCAACTGGAAACCAAATGGTTTATACGATCATGCAAATCGGTTTTTGCCTTTGGTAATTTCCTTTTTTTCTCTCAAAAACTTCACGGATATATTTTCCCATTTATGAACAGCTTTACTTTTTGTACAGAATTCTCCTGCATGCAGCAAAACGCATCTATGGGGCCACTACGAGATGAAAATAATCAAATTAATCATCTATACATAATGGTAAATGATGTCACAGAAATAGCCTCTTATGAAAAAAAACTTATAGAAATAAATACCCGGGATCCTTTAACTGAGGTATATAACCGCCGTTTTCTGAGCAATCGTCTTCAAGAGGAGATCGAGCGATTCAAACGTTATGGTCGTCCGTTTAGCATTATTCTTCAGGACATCGACCATTTCAAAAAAATAAATGATACTTACGGACATATCTGTGGTGATTTTATCCTGAAAAAGTTTGCGCATCTGAATTCAGAAAGATTACGTAGTGTAGATATATATACCCGTTATGGTGGTGAAGAATTTTGTTGTATTCTTCCGGAAACCCGCCTTGAATCTGCATATAAACTAGCAGAAGATTTACGTGTTACGATAGAGAAACAATTATTTGAATTCGAAGGAAATAAATTTAATATCACAATGAGTCAGGGTGCAGTAGAAATAACGTTGGGGGTTTCAAATGCAGAACAACTTTTAAAATCTGCAGATGAACTTTTATACGAAGCTAAAAATACCGGACGCAACAAAATAGCAGCCCGGATTACAGAAATGTAAGTAAACAAATAGTTTTAATCCAGATACCAGCACGAAGAGATCCCTGATACTTTATACAAAATAGAAGTATTGTTCAATGTTTAAGCATTAAAGGAATGTCCAGGTGCATGCCCATACGGATTCCTCCTGTCAGGTCTCCTGTGTCCAGATTCTTTTTTTCTTCAGAGCCATTAGTTGTTTCGTTTTTTGATTTTTTCCCTTTAAAAAGTATCGGAATCACACCATCCAGTTCAAGCGAAAAATTAGTGGTAAAAATTTTCAAAGGAACAGATATCCGGGGTGTAAAAAAAAGACCATTTACATCCATAAGTTGTTTTTTGCCAAGATCTTCATATCTGGGAAAAAGTATCACAGTTTCTCTCTTTTTTATACCACATTCAACACTTACAGTAAAATAACGAATTCCCAATTCTAAAATAAAAGTATAATTATTGTAAATAAAAGCCTTACTCGCTGTGCATCCAATATCTGAGTACAAAAACGAGGCATTATAAAAACGATAGTTTACAGGCTGGAATATGGTCCATTCAGAAAAAGGTGCAAGATTGAGAAAGCCGGTTGGTGAATGTAAAGAAAAAAGTGATCCATGTCCCTTGAATTCAAATTTCATATTGTCCTTTATACCGCATGATACATTAACAGTTTGTAAACGAATGGAATCTGCCAGAAAAAAATTCATTCCATCAGTATTTTTCGTATAACCTTCACACAATCCACCACCAAGACTTGCTTCTGTTGACCAATTCAGATTACTCCGTTTCAAGGCAGTAGTTCCGCTGTGTCTCACACGATAAAGGTTCATTCCCAGGTCTACAGGCATCGAGGATTTCAACTCATTTTCCGGATTACTTCTTATTGCATCAGCAGAAAAATCAAGAGAAAGGATTATATTTTCAGCTTTAAAATCGGCTCCTGTGCCTGCTCGATAAGAATAAAGAACCAGAGGGAATGTTCTATAGCTTTCTGTGCGGCTGTTTTTAATTAATTTTGTTGTACCAGTAATTAAAGGCTGTTTTTCAAGGTTAACCCTGAACGTAAAAGGCGACAGCATTGCATTTGCATACAAACCGGAATACAGGTTACCAAGTACCGAAAACCGTTTTTTTTCAAATGTTTTCAGTTTCATTTCTGAGTCATCGGGAAAAATCGCCCCAAGAAGTATTCCAGTATTAAGTTGCCTGGCAGCCAACCACAGGGATGTTTCAAGGCGATGACTTTTCATGTAAGAACAGGTGCTGTATCTTGTACTGTCGATCCTTACTGCACCTTCATATTTGTTGTATTTGTAACTTGTTCTGGAACGTAATTTTTCATTTCCCCATTGAATTCTGGCACCTCCATTCATGATATCCAGAAATGAATTGAAATTATCATTATCAGAACGTTTTTTTTCTTTAATTAATGGGGAATAGGAAATATCAGTTTCAGCAAAAAAATTCTGACCAGGTAAAGTGTTCTGTGTGGATTCCAGTGTCAATCCCGACAGAATATCTATCAAAAGACAATCTGAAGCCATAACAGGAAATGGAATCAAAATGAAAACAAGAAGACCGGATAAAAGAATACCCGGTCTTTTAAAATTTAAAGCAGCTTGTATCATCAGTCATAGAACCTGGAACAAAAATCTATCCAGTCAGATCTGTCTTCCATCTTCGGGAAGAGTCCGTTTATTGTATAATCATTAAAGTATGGAAAATATTTTTCGAGGGCTTGTTGATCATTGAATATTTCTTCTATCATTTCAAATGTTATATCATTGCCATCGTCATCAACAAGTGAATAAGACATACAACTTACAGTCGAATCGATAACGATACAATAGGAAAAATAATTATTCAAAATTACTTCCTTGTTTCCCCATTCGTCATTTGTAATTGAAGCTATTTTTGATTCAGGAATATCAATAACATCATTTTCATATACATAAAAGCTGTTATCATCGGTGCTATACTTGTCCCTAACGGATGTCATTGAGACGTATCTATCGTCACCTTTGAGCAATCTGTGTTTTGGGTAAAGCGTACGAAGATCCTCCACAGGATTAGTAAACCAGTTTGACAGGTTTACAGTCATCGTTATATCATACCCGTCAATAGTTTCGCTGAATGTATACTCATTAGTCAAAATATCGGTAATGAAATCCATAAGTGAGCCAGGCGACTTAAAATGTTTCGCCAAATCGGAGCTGAAACCTTCTTCTATCATTCCTGTACTGAAATCAGCCATATCTTCTTCAAAATCAAATATTCCCCCGCCTGTTATCAGATCATCTTCCTGATCATCACTTTCACTTTTTATTGACTCAATTCCTGTTTTGACAAGCTGCGGGACAGCTAGCAGGTCTTCATAAACGGCTTCGTGGTTTTCCCGACGGATACACAAAAAACCCGATCTCTTAAGATTGTATTGCATAACATCACAAAGGGGTTCTGTGTATTTAGTAACATCGTATACCCAGATTTCATGAAGCGTATCACCTTTTAAGCGATAAACACAACGGCCCTCGGTATAGTTATCATATAAATTATCTATCCATTTTATCGTACTTGAACCGTCAGGAGAATATAAATCCATATCATAAGTGATAAAGAAACCTAAAGCTGCACGAACCAGACGAATACCTGCTTCAAACATGTAAATGTCACCGACATCCAGTTCGAAGTTTTCGTCAAAAGCATTCAGATTGATTGATACGTTATTAGACTCCAACCGTTTACATGCTGATACAACTTCATTTAACCGCGGTATAATATCGTCTTCAACAATTCCTTGTATAAAGTTGATTGTAATGAATGCAGGAAAGGATGGTTTTTTGGTTTGAGCTACCAGAATCTTTGGTGATTCTGCCAAAAGCACTCGTCCCAAACCCTGGATCCCGAACTTCTGGAAACTTTTTGCGAAAATATTTTTTGAAGTTGACGAAAAAACAGCATTTGTTTTGGCAAGTGAAGATTTCTTTGAATTCCTCGATTTCCTTTTGGCCAGAATGTCTGTCCGGTTTTTTACGTAATAGTCTACATATTCAGGATCTTCATAATAATATTCATCTACAGCTTTGATATATGCATCCATGGAATCAATAGCCATTTTAAGCGAATTACTGGTATTGAGCGCACAGACAGCAGATACAATATAACCAATATTAGCCTTTTCATTGTCTGGTTTTTGGGATACTGCAGTAGCAAATCCCTTTCTAAGGGATTCAAAATCCTTGTTGAAAAAATCATTATGATCTTCAGCTTCTTCAAGAGTTTCCACCCGTTTTACAAGAAGACTGAACATCGAATCAATTCCGTTACTGCTGACATCCGCATCCGGATCACCATTTTCAGGAAGGTCTTCGGGATCACTTGTTATTTCAGTAGGATCTTTTTGTTCCTTATAACCCTCATCCTCATTTTCATCTTCCGATTTAGTAGGAAAACAGGATTGAAAAACAACAAGACATGCCGCAAAGATGCATGTCAGGAAAAGACGAGAGATGTGTGTCATAGCTACTCCTTTGAAAAATGATAATTAAGCCGAAACCTGAACAGAAATATCTTACATACAATAAATTCACAGGCTTATTGAACAGAACAATTTATAGTAATGTCTGTAAAACAGATCACATAAAAAAAGAAACATTTATTCGGGAATAAATGGTCCGAAAAATGCCTGGTCAGGAGCATTTTCGCCAGAATCATTTAAACAGATCGGGTGCGAGCTGTTCCTGATCAATAATCAAGATTTAATATATAATGAATTGAAATAATTTTCAACTCAATTTTGGTGCACGGGTGAAGAAAAGTATGACAGATAAACTACCCTTTTTACACTATTTGCCTGGATCATCTCCGCGGTATATAGTAAAGGTAAACGGTAATTATAGTCAGATTCAAAATCAAAACCAGCCAGTTGTTTCCATATATATAAAGGACAGATCTCTTAAGCTGAAATAAACCAGTCCTGCTAAAAAGATCAATCCTCTCCGACAAATTTGCAGACACAACTCTGTTTTATCGAAGTTTTACTGTTTTAGAAATAAACTGCTTTTCCGATTTATTACCGGTTGTTTTTATAAGCATTAATGTTGATGATTGACCATTCAAACCACTGATACCGGATGTCTTAATTGAACGCACCATCCTGCCAGACAAATCAAAAGACTTTGGATTCGAATATGCATTTTGGACCAATATTGAAGATCTCTTTTCTGCCTGGTATACAACAGGCACCGGGTCCCACCAGTCATCTGTGAAATCCATTGCCAGCCATCTGAGCGCACAATTAGTACCGATTTTTTTCATGCTGGGAGTATCGTAGTGAGCTATGTCTGATAAGTTATAATCAATAATCTTTGTCGTGTCACAGTTATGAAGTTTCTCAGCTACTGCAATCTCTGCCTCATGAACTATGTCGATAAATTGCCAAATATTATTTTGTCCCTGGGAAATCATCGGAATGATTACAGGAAGAGAATCATCTTCAGCCATTTCACGAATATCTTTTATCAGGTTTGTAAGATTCACCTCATATTTATCGGCAAGGTCCTTGTTATTCATGGCATCAAATTCTCCCTGATGCCATATAAAGCCGGCCCATTTTGGGGTATATAATGATGTATCAAACGCATCATTGAACGACTCCAGCGCCTCACCAATATGTTTCATCATGTTTCCGTATAATGTACCAGGCCCGCCAGAACTTGGCGGCAGCCATCCGCCAGACTGACCAAGATATGTACCCGACATAGCATTCTTAATAAATGCCATCTTTTTATCTGGCATAGAATCGGCTAAAACTCTGCCGAAAAACAGTTCAGGGCCAAAATTGCTGCTTGATGACCCAAAACCTGGTCCAAATGTTTTCCATTTACCCTGATCTTTATTTTGATCAGATACATTGTTAATCTTTATATTTTCAATCTCTTCCTTTTCTTCACTACTGAGCTGCGAAGTATTTGTTCCCAATCCCACCATGTTCGATTGGCCCGAAAACAGAAAAAGGGGCACTATTGTTTTTGGTGATTCTCCAGATACCAGAGAACCAATAGCTGCAATTTTTACGATCAGAAAGCATTTGATCCATTTTTTCTTTATCATATTTTTCCTCTGCCAGTTAATCGGTTATTTTACACTATGAATTATACTTTAATATGTTTGTTAAATGCAGATGATGGTTTAAAATAAATTCTCCATATCTGCATTTAACCGTATAAACTAATCCGACTCTTTTTATCTGAATAATAATATAACTGTAAAAGGTGTTACTTTGAATGATAAATATCTAATAAGTGTTCACATAATGTGTACACCTTGTGACAGGATGTCATACAGAATAAATGGTTAATTTAGATTTG
>JAAYEB010000046.1 GCA_012728995.1 Fibrobacter sp.
ACAGAAAAATTTGAACTTCCCAATCTCAGAGACCGCGGCACACGACGTTCTTTGACCAAATATACTTACGACATTACCGACAAGAATCGGGGTTTCGGACAGGTACTCGAAAAAAAAGCAACCATTAAAAAAGTTCTGGAAACCAATTTCAATCTTGGAAGAATTCCTGAAAATATAGATGACCTTGATACTACAAATCTTCTGGTTTCACCAAAAGATAAAATTTATCGGGTTTTTTCCCGTGAAAAAGATTACGAATCCCAGGCACTTGTTTTTTTTGTAAGGGATTATTCGGGGTCAATGGAGGGAAAATGTACCGAACTGGTTGTTGCCCAGCATGTTCTTATTTACAGCTGGTTGCTTTATCAATATTCCCGAAGAGTTGAAACCCGTTTCATTCTTCATGATACAAGCGCCAGGGAGGTTCCCGATTTTTACACTTATTATAATTCAAGAGTTGCCGGCGGAACCCAGGTAGGAGCCGCTTATCATCTGGTTAATGAAATTGTCGAAAAAGAAAACCTTGCCCAGGAGTATAACATCTTTGTATTCCAGGGTACTGATGGTGATGACTGGGATACAACTGGCGAAAAAACTCTTCCTGAACTTGAAAAAATACTCAAGTATGCCAGCCGTGTCGGCATCTCCATAGTTTCTCATGCGTATGCCATTAATGACAAAACAGAGGTACAGGAGTATCTTGAAAAATCCGGAATGCTTGAAACCCATTCCGATTTACTCAGAATGGATATTATGAACGAAGATGCAGATGAAACCCGGCTTATTGAGGGTATCAGGAAGCTGCTTGCCCATGAAACATACAAATGATAGAAGGGATTTATCCTGATACATGGAACTGATAAATCAAAAAACAAAGTATATTATGGAGGGGTGTAAAGAACGCGCCCGAAAAGCCGGTCTTGTCTTTCAGGATGAGACACTTGAATACATTGTAACAAACCGCGACCTTATTGAATTAACACCAAAATATATGATCCCTACCCTTTATGATTACTGGGTTCATGATGTCGAAGTTCTGCGTGAAAAAGGCAGATATGAACTATATCCATCAAACCCTTACGAAACTGTGATCAACACCAGGCCAGCCATATCATTTTACAATGATAATAACCCGGACTGGATGAATGTCATGATATTCTATCATGTACTGGCCCACATTGACTTTTTCCAGAATAATATTTTTTTCCGTAACACCTGGGATTATGATTTTACAGGCAGTGCCCTTTCAGATAAACGTCTTATTGCAAGGTTACGTTCCGAAAAAGGAAGATGGGTTGATTATGTTATCGAATTTGCCAGAGGTATTGATAACCTTGTCGGTTATTATCCTGATCTGTTACGTTACGACTCCCTTCCTTGTCATGACGAGACATCTGTTCTTGATTTTTATTTTGATGTTTTTCTTCAGTCCGTTCTGAAAGCACCCTGTACAGAATACACAAAGGAGCTTGAAAAATATAATCAATATACAAAAGAATATGGAGAAAAAGCAGACCAGATTTTCTTTTCTGAAATCAGGTCAAGACATCCCGAATTCAATTCTCTTCTTGACAAGTACCGTAAAAATATTAAAACCGACAATCGTGACCTGCTTCAATTTATAATTAATCATTCAAGTTTTCTAAACAGGGATGAGAATGTCTGGATGAAATCAGTTTTGGAGGTAGTCCGAAAAACATCACTTTTTTTCCAGCCCCAGATTCGTACAAAAATCATGAATGAGGGATGGGCCAGTTACTGGCATGAAAAGCTTTTTCTTGAAGATGACCGTATCAGGGGTCATGAGGTCGATTTTGCCAAAACGCACTCCGGTGTTGCATCATTGCCAAGAATTGGTTTAAATCCATATGCCCTTGGAATGCGTCTTTTCCAGTATATCGAACAGTTGGCGGACAAAGGGAAATATACAGTTTCATTCAGGAAATTACTTGATATAAAGGAGAGGGAAAAATATGCCTGTGGTAACATATCAGGACTGGATTACATTTTTGACGTTCGTAAAAACCTCAGTGATCAGCTATTTATTGATTATTTCATAGATCAGGAATTTGTAAACATACATGACCTGTTTACAGCCGGACGCCGTCTTAATCAGGAACGGATGGTCTGGGAGTACTATGTAAAAAGTCGCAAAGTGGATGCTTACAAAGAGATGCTCCATGAAAACCTCTATCATCCACCAAATATTATCATAGACCAGAGCAGAACCAGTGATACACTTCTTTATCTGAATCACCGTTTTGAGGGCAAACCGCTTGTAAACGAATATATAGTCAACACAATGCTGGGAATCGAGTTTCTCTGGGGCGCTACTGTACAGCTCGAAACATCCGAAGTTGCTTCATTATCAGGAGACAATGGAAAGTATGCCAGTATTGCACCGGAAAAACCTGGTAATAACAGACAGATTAAATGGAAAAGAGTATTGTACACGATGAAAAACAGGGAACTTACCAAAATGGAAACAGAATAATCTTCTGAAAAATGCATCCATTTCCTTTTTCTGAATAGTTAAATCCCGGGGATCTCTCTGGTATCGGGTTTTTCCTGGTTATGTTTTCTAATAATGATCAGGCGGGTGTGAACACGTTTCATAATCAGGCATTGCTTGATGACAATCAGATAATGCGGGAATTTGCAGCCGACAGTATTGCATTTCCCATCATTTTCATTACCTGATAGCCAGGTATTAAAATTACCTATACATTTAAACTGACAATAACAGGATATGATATGAACACTGTAAAGAATGCTTTGTATAATCTGAATCATAAAATGATAGACTGCAGCCGCAAACCTCCAGTATCTTTCGAGGCTTTTCTTCAGGATGTCGTCTCGAGACCACAAATCGTATTGCGTAATATTTTCCAGGTATTCCACGACATGATTGAATGGTATATCGGAGACGGCTTTGATGAGTATCCCAATGATCCGGAATCGATTCATTATGTGAATTATGACTGCAGCCGGCTTTTTGAAGAAGAATCGGACAGGCCGTTTTTTGCCGACAGACTTTTTGCAAACCGTCTTGTCCATCTTGTTGAGAATATGAAGCGTGGTTCCCAGCAGAATAAAATCTATATATTTAACGGCCCCCCCGGTTGCGGGAAGAGTACATTTTTAAATAATCTTCTCAGGAAATTTGAAGTATACTCCAATAGTGAAACCGGTATCCGGTATGAACTTGTATGGCGTATCAATCCGCATATATTTGGACCACCTCCCGACAATTCATCAATGTCTGTAATAGAACAACTGGCTGCACTGTTAACAGCCGAACGTCAAAACAGTTCGGGTCTTACCAATATAGAAACCCATGTACCCCAGGGTGCCGACGGATACATAGAGATTCCATGCCCTAGCCACGATCATCCCATTCTTCTCATTCCAAGATCATACAGGGAACAATTTCTTAGTGAATTATTTGAAGGATCCCCATTCAGGGAAACGCTGTTTACAGATAAAGGATACCACTGGATATTTCGGGATAAACCGTGCACTTTCTGCAACGCACTTTACAGGTCTCTTTTAAATACATTGAAAGATCCTGCTCTGGTCCATAATATGATCTGGGCAAGGCATTACAGATTTAACAGGCGACTTGGTGAGGGAATAAGTGTTTTCAATCCCGGAGATTCACCTGTAAATAACAATGTACTGCATAATCCTGCTATTCAAACAAGGCTTAACACTTTATTGAAAAGTTCCACTGAAGTCCATTATCTTTATTCGCGTCTTGCAAAAACAAATAATGGTGTGTATGCATTAATGGATATAAAATCTCATAATACAGATCGTTTCATTGAACTTCATAATATAATAAGTGAAGGTGTGCACAAGGTTGAAGATATTGAAGAGAATGTCAATTCTTTGCTTTTGGCTATAATGAATCCGGAAGATCAGAAAAACATCAAGGAGTTCAAATCATTTTCAGACCGTATAGAGTATATCAATATTCCATATGTAATGGATATAAATACAGAGGTTAAAATTTACAAAAACACTTTCGGCAAACAGATTGAGGAGCGGTTTTTACCCCGGGTATTGCTGAATTTCGCTCGTGTCATAGTATCTACCCGTCTTATGACACGTTCTGAAGCATTGCTTGAATGGATAGGAGATCCGGAAAAGTATAACCTTTACTGCGACAACAATCTTCAGTTGCTTAAAATGGAAATCTATACTGGCCTTATTCCGCAATGGCTAAGTGATGATGACCGGAAAAAACTAACATCCAAACGACGCAGGCGAATTATTGCAGAATCGGATCGTGAGGGAGTCAGCGGTATATCGGGCCGTGATTCCCTGAAAATATTCAGTGAATTTTTTTCCATCTATGGAATACATGAAAAACTGATAAACATGTCGGTACTATGCGATTTTTTCACACGGAAGAAAAGGGACCTGATGCAGTCCATTCCTGGCGGGTTTCTGGATTCATTAATGAGAATGTATAACTATACGGTTCTTCAGGAAGTCAAGGAATCTCTTTACTACTACAACGAGCGACAAATTGCAAGAGATATCATGAATTATCTTTTTGCTGTAAACTTCGAGCCTTCTGTTACTGAAGTATGTACATATACAAATGATAAGATTAAAATAACTGATGAATTTTTTGATGAGATCGAAAGCAGGCTTCTTGGTTCCGCATCAAGCAGGGCCAGCCGAATGGAGTTTCGTGAAATAGTTCAATGGGAATATACTTCCAAAACTCTGACACAGGAAATTCTTCTTGATGGGAAATCCATTACAGAAACCGATATCTACAGAAGACTTCATGAAAGATATGTTCAGAACATAAAGGAAAAAGTTCTAGATCCTTTTCTCGAAAACAGCAATTTCAGGAGAGCCATTAAAGACTATAATACTCCTGATTTTAAAACCTACGACAAGAGAATAAGAATTGATGTAAAATATCTGATCAGAAATCTTCAGCGCAAATTCCATTATACCGAACAGGGGGCAAAGGAAGTCTGTATCTATGTTATTGATAATGATCTCGCCCGTACATTTGCCTCCAGATAGCGAGCGCGCAGATTATTTCTCCGGAATTGCCCGATAACAAACCCGAACCTGCAAGATGACAACTTCCGCAGGTTCGAGTGGTTGTAAAGGGTCATCTGCATATCCACTTTTCGGTATCGTTGTCGCATCAATGAAACAGATTTGTTCTGATATCGGAATTCCGGGTCGGGGTCGGTATCGAATCACCGAAAAAGAGTGTGATTACAAATAAATTATTCTTGTTTGCGTATAATAATCAACACCAAAAAAGCATTTGAGAAATTGGGGAAAAGAAATCGATTCCGATTCCGACGCCGAGTTCCGACCCCGATTCATAATTCGCCACTCATAATTCACCACTCATAATTATTCTTAGTCCTTGCAACTTGACTGAAATAATGTCATACTGTATTAACGAAGTC
>JAAYEB010000361.1 GCA_012728995.1 Fibrobacter sp.
CTCATTGCTTTTTCTAATGGGCAGGTGTTATGCCATGAGAATGGCAGATGTGTGTGATGATGATGGGGTATCAGGCGAAAGCCTGAGGAAGAGAGGAACCGCAAGGTTCCTCTCTTTTTTTTAAAAAAAAATAAACACCTGCTCACTAATTTTTTTTAACTGCCAGACCTGCTTTATTTATTATGCTATAATCTGATAACAAAGTTTTTATTTCACGAATCTCTTCCATCTGGCCTGCAATTTATTTAACTAATTGTCTCCATTTTCGAGTTAAATTTAAAAACATTACCTTTAAACACAAACCGCTTTTACATTTATAATGCATCCTGAAAAAAAAATAAACAGAAAAAATAAATTTAATTAAAAATTTTTTTTAAATAACTATTATTTTGCGTAATTCAGAATACACCTGTTCCACTTTTCTAGAATACAGTACAAAAAACACGCTTGCTTATCTAGTAAAAACTGGTGTTATGGCTGAAACAAAGCAACTTACGATTTTTTTTCGATACTACTTTTAACTGTTTTATGAACTAAACTGGCAAGGTCTGCTTTTTTCATATCAGGAGTGATATCTATCGGGTCAAAAATTTCCAGATATGCCGTTCCAGGTCTGATTCGGAATGACTTTTTAGGTAAAATTCTACCGGTATTACGGATTGCTACAGGTACGACCTGAACACCCGCCTCGAGCGCCAAAGTAAAACTGGCTCTTTTAAACTCACCTACCATACCATCTACACTACGCGTTCCCTCAGGAAACAGAATCAATGAAATATGTTCTTTTTTGAGATGTTTAATTGCACGAGTAAAAGATTCCCTGGCTTTTCTCGCATTTGTCCTATCTATACAGATGTGCCCCATTGCAGCTATTCCCCAGCCAAAAAAGGGTATCATGAACAGCTCTTTTTTTGCTATAAAACTTATTTGATATTGCAGACCCGAAAAAAGAACAGGTATATCAAGATTGCTGGAGTGATTAGCTATAAAAACATATCTCTTACCTTTCTCCAGTTTTTCTACACCTTTTACAATTACTTTCACCCCACCAGCCATAAGCAGGTGTTTATTCCATAAACGTCCGAGTGACCTGGCGATTTTACGGGAAAACAGACTCAGAACGATACACCCGATTCCATAAAAAACAGTACTGAACAGACCCCAAAGAATGAATAGTGAAATTCTTATTTGATTAAATATTTTATTCAAGTAGAGGTTTTTGCAATCCACACATTTTCCTTTCCAACTTTTGTGCGTAATTCTTTGAGAATCGGAATATCCGGTTGGATTTTTAATTTTGTGGCACGGATTTTATATTCATTATTTTCACCTGTTAACACATGTACAATCAGATTACAATCACCTTTTGAACTGCTGCACTGCTTATGGATATCCTGTATGAACTCTTTTTCCAAACCTTTTGTTTTTAATCGTATATGTACACTTTTTGCCAGTTTTTCCCGTGATTCGGAAAGTGGAATACAATTATCGACTCTGAGTTTGGGTTTATTTTCTCCATCCCGTTTACTAATTTGCCCATGCACCAGAACCATTGCATCCACAGCCATCAAATGATGAAACTTTTCGTATGCATCACCAAAAACAAGGAGTTCTATCAATCCATCAAAATCCTCCAGCTCAAGAAATGCCATTGCTCTTCCATCTCTTTGAGTATGAGTTTTGAGGCTTGTAATAAGACCACCCACAGTTGCAGACATCCCATCTTTAACTGCCTCAAGATTTTCCGGTTTCAGCGAAACAGAAGCGAACCCCTTGATTTCATCATGAAACCTGTCAAGAGGATGACCACTGACATAAAAATTCAGAATCTCTTTTTCTCGTTGCAAAAGTTGATTGTATGGCCAGGGCGATATATCGGGAAGAGGCGGTTCAGGAATAGCCTGATTGTCTTCTGATGAAGCGTTAAGGAGATTTTCAAACAGATTTACCTGTCCACTGTTACGCTCTTTTTGAAAGCTGTTTCCATATTCAATCGCCTTATCGATACTTTCGAATAATTGGGCTCGCGTCCCCTTAAGAGAATCGAGAGCACCAGCACAAACCAGTGATTCGAGACATTTTTTGTTCATATGTCTTAGGTCAACCGATTTACACAGATCAAAAATTGAGTTGAATGTTTTTTTTGAACTGCGCGCATCAAGAACCGCATCAGCCCCTTTTCCCACATTCTTGATAGCCCCCATTCCTAAACGGATATTCTCTTCGTCAATACTACACTCAATTTCACTGCGATTTATATCAGGAGGTAAAATTGTTATCCCCATCCGTTCAGCTTCATTTTTCATATTAAGAAATCCATCCTGATTTCCTATCCATGATGTAAGGTTAGCGGTCATATATTCAAGCGGGTAATGAGCCTTAAGATAAGCTGCCTGATACGAAACATGAGCGTAAACAGTAGCATGAGCCTTATTGAACCCATACTCCGCAAATTTTGCCATGAGATCAAAGACATCACGTGCAATTTTTTTGTCAATTCCCTTGTTTATAGCTCCTTCAATAAACTTCTTACCCATTTCCTCCATTACGTCTATTTTCTTTTTACCCATTGCTTTGCGCAGTATATCAGCCTGACCCAGCGTAAACCCACCCATCATCTGGGCAATGCGCATAACCTGTTCCTGATAAATAATAACCCCGTTTGTCACCTCAAGAACATCTTTGAGCATAGGATGAAGATATACGATTTTCTCTTTTCCATGCTTACGACGAATATAAGTATCGATATTGTCCATAGGTCCCGGACGATACAGCGCAGCCATAGCAATCAGGTCTTCAATCATTGTTGGTTTCAATTTACGAAGATAATCCTGCATTCCCTGCGATTCGAACTGGAAAACTCCTGTTGTCTCTCCTCTTCCAAATAACTCATACGTCTTTTCATCACCATCAGGCAACTTCCATAAATCGATTTCCCTGCCATGATACTTCTTTATTAAACGAAGTGCCTCCTGTAAAACGGTAAGAGTCCTGAGCCCCAGGAAATCCATCTTTATAAGCCCGACTTTTTCAACATAGTTCATGTCAAACTGCGTCATCACGATCCCGGAACCGGGCTGTTTAAAAAGCGGCGCCCAGTTAACAACATCACCAGGTGCAATAATTACACCCCCGGCATGCATTCCAGCCTGCCTTGCGAGCCCCTCAAGAACTTTTGCATGCTGAAAGAGTTCCTTGAATTGAGGATTCCCATCTATTGTACGTACAAGTTCACCATTTGCCTTGATTGACTTTTCAAGATTCTTTTCGCTAACCATTGCAGACAAACGGTTAGCTTCTGCGACACTGACTCCCATAGCCCGTGCGACATCCTTGACAACCATCTTTGCTTTCATACGGCCAAAGTTTATGATCTGACAAACTGCATCCCGGCCATATTTTTCTATTACATAATCAATAACCTTATACCTGTCACGATCTGCAAAGTCAATATCGGCATCAGGCATTGATACCCGTTCGGGATTAAGAAATCTTTCAAAGATCAAATCAAACTTGATCGGATCAACACTTGTTATCCCAATTGCATACGCAACCAGACTTCCTGCAGCAGACCCCCTGCAGCCAACCATGACACCCATCTGTTTTGCGGCCAGTACAAAATCCCTGACAATAAGGAAATAACCCGAAAAACCCATTGAACAGATTATTTTCAGTTCATATTCCATTCTTTCATTAATATCGGGTTTAATATCGCCATACTTTTCCTTTACACCCATTCTGGCCAGCGCACCCAAATACTCATCAGGATCAGAAAAACCATCAGGTACTTCGGGAACAGGAAGCTGTGGTTTCATTTTTACATTTACATTACATCGTTGGGCAATTTCAACCGTATTAGTCATCGCTTCCGGTATGTCGGGAAAAAGTTCAGCCATTTCCTGAGGGGATTTAAAATAGAGCTGATCCGAAGAGAACCTGAAACGCCCCGAATCATTCATTGTTGTCTGGGTTTGTATACAGAGAAGTACTTCATGCGATTGTGAATCTTCCCTGTTAAGATAATGGGCATCATTTGCAACTATAAACGGAATACCCATCTCTTTGCCAAGATCAATCATTGCTTTGAAAGCAACCTTTTCTTCATTTATCCCATGGTCTTGAAGTTCGTAATAGAAATTCCCTTCACCAAATATCGATAAGTAGTCTTCAGTAATCGATTTTGCGAGTTCGATGTTTCCGTTAAGCAAAGCTCTTGGAACAGCTCCGGCAACGCACGCTGTGGTGGCGATAAGACCTTTTGAGTATTCCCTGAGTACCTCGATGTCTATTCGCGGTTTATAGTAAAACCCGTCAATGTAACCAATCGCACTCAATCTCATCAGGTTTTTCCAGCCAACATTATCTTTTGCAAGTAAAACAAGATGATTATATGATCGTTCATCTTTGTTCGAGGATTTGTCAAATCTGGAATTGGGAGCGATATATGCCTCAAACCCCAATACGGGTTTGATACCTGATGCCATGCAGGTTTCGTAAAACTCAACTGCCCCGAATAAGCCACCATGATCAGTTATTGCCAGTGCCGGCATTTCGAATTGAGAAGCTTTTGAGACCAGATCTTTTATTCTTATCGCACCATCAAGAAAACTGTACTCTGTATGATTGTGAAGATGTACAAAATTTGCACTCATTTGGGCAAAACCCCGATTTTCCTGATTTTTTTGATATAGAACTGACGTTTTGAGCGTGTTTTCTGAACTATACCCTCAAGAATCGGATCTATTCCTTTCTGACAATCCACCGGAATAACCGTATATACTGCTTCCTTCACATAAGGACTGCCTTCATAATCAAAAATCAGCGGCTGACCTGTAAGAATCGCATAATCAACAACATGAATTATTTCACTCAAGTCAAGTTCTTTCAGTTCAGCTCCATATTTTGTTCCTCTCATTCCTGCCGTATCTTTTACTTCATCAGCAGCAGTATCAGTAAGTGGAACCCATTTCTTTTCCTCTGCATTTTCAATTTCACTCTGCCCATCACTGTACAGATCCAGTTCCTGGCCGGGCATACGGTAATCAAACCCCAGTGTTTTAAGTATCTCTTTTACAAAATCCTCGTTACCCTTTTTTATGCGAAAGACTTTGTGGGCTGATACTGGTTCAATAAGATTTACAAGCGGCTCGTACGAACAGATCTGCTCTGTAACCTTTTTATCATTGGAAACAAGAAACGACTGCTCAGAAATAAACAATCTATAAATCTCACGAATCCACTCGCGGACTGTTTCTACTACATTCGCAGGCGCACTCCATTGTTCAAGCCATTCCAGAACCATGTCACCGGAAACCCCGGCACTTATAGAATCACTTAAAACTGCTTTTTCAATTTTGCCTTTGTACACCTTGTCTAGAACTGTCAACTTTGCAATTCTTGAAAACCGGTAGATCTGTTCGGTATCTATCTCCTGAGGAAACAGTGCAGAAAAATCGGGAAGTATAATAACTTTACTTTCCTGAGTCAGATCTTTTTGTTCAAGTCTTTTTATTGGATAAAACAGCAGATCATCACCTTTTCGTTTGATTTCAAGAAAACCTGCAAAACGCAATGCACGAAGAGTCAGATGAACTGAAGAACGATCCTGAAGCGGAAATACAGAGCTGGATATCATTTTATCTCCGCTTGCACATAACAATTCTTCAAGAAGTGAACGATCCCAACCTCCTGTAAACTTAAATACAAATTCCGAAAAATCTTCAAAACGCTGATGCACGGGTAAGGCTAGCCATTTATTGAACCGGGAGAAGTTCACATAAAAATCACATTCTGAATTGTATAGCATTTCCTTTTCGATACAATAGCCTATGACCATTTTCGGGATATAATCAGTTTTTTCACTTTTTGGTGGAGCTCCGCCTTCAATAAGCTTTTTTAACTGCATAGATGAAGCTCTTGTAAGACCACCTGAACGCTTTTTCTTTAATATCTTCTGAGCTGCCAATGCAATAATAACAGTTATATCGTTCAACATTCTCCAGCTCCAGAATGGTGAAGACGTTTTACCGCAATCCACTGTTGCAGACTCCAGAATTGTATCCAGAACTACTTTTTTAAGCTTATCCCTGAATTCACTGAAACCAAAAAGACGGACCTCTCCGGATTCACTCCTGGCAGCATAAACCAGAAATGATTTTACGAGAGAATCCTCCAGACCCTCTGGAGTACTCTGATAAAGCCCTGCATTGCCACTTAGATAAACTAGTGAGCACCTGAGCCGATCCTCTTTTTTGAGCCCTAAAAACTGTCTGTTAAGGTTTTCAGGAATTGAAAACCTCTCTACTGCCTCATCAACCATACTTGAAGAAAGTATTTTTCGGGAAACATCTGCTCCGTTAATGAAATGCTCAAATGCCCATGATGAAGGCAGCATCTTAATGTAATCATTAAAATTTAATTGCTGTGGTTTTGTAATCATTTGTAAGTAACTGGAAAATAATGAATTAAGTTGATTCTAAGGAGGATTGATCCGCCAACCTGTAACACTTAAAAATACAATATGGCAGCACAAAATGTAAGTGGTTTGAAACCTTCCATTTCAAGCGTAATCCATATACTTCTTTAAACACCTGTTCCCAATCATTGCATACCAGATAATTTCAGCCAGAAAACCATATTATTTCAAAATCAATTTCATTGTATCATCAAGTCAAAATCTACTATCTATGCCGAAATCCTGCCGCTTCAAAATCACTTGCGGTAATACACAGTATATTATCTTACAACGAAATAACTGCATGCAGATTGTTTACCACAATAAAGATTCAGAAGGTATACACCTTTTGCCAAATTGTCGACCGGCAGAATAACCTTACCGCAATTTACAGTTCGCGACTGCATCAAACGCCCGCTCAGATCAGTTATCCTGATTTGTTTTTTTGGGCTGCCAAATGACGGTACAGCCAAAACTATCCTGTTATTCATGATTCTCATTTTACCAGACTCTTGTCTTTCGGTATTAACATTTACAACAGAACCTACTGTTCCGTCAATCACTTCCCAATACTGTGTCTGCGGTGATTCGTATACATTATCCTGAATAATCCTTTCTCCATCAGCCCTCAGATAAAGTCCGCTATGAACCATTTTCAAACGTACAAGATTATCGGATTCAAATTCAAATATTACCCTCTGATGTCCTCCGCCATTCCAGCTGTAAAGACTTGCAGCTACTCCCGCAGATCCGGACTCATTGGGAATATCAAGTACCCTGTTTCCAAATTCAAGCCTGAATACATTTCCATCATTCAGTGAAATCAGTCGTACAAGTGATGATGAATCATTGCATATACCAAGTTTAAGCGTACTGCCGTCAGAAACCATACACATTCCGGATTCATGAGATCTGAGATGACATACTTTATAAAACTCCTCATTAAACATATCCTTGTACATTGCATTTACAATTTTACAATGATTTATAAGATCATTATCCGACTCTACTTCGTGTGCATAATTAAGCCCATAGGGCCAGAAATGGGTATTATCTCCATGTAAAACAGCACCGGGATCCGAAGTAATTTCCCTGAGCATTTCTGTACCATGTTTACCAGTAAAATCTCCGTCCTTGATTAAATTCCGGTATTCATTCGATGTACCAATACCTACTGTGTGCGCAATCTCATGCATGGCTGTATGGACAACCATATACGATCTGTTTGAACCAAACCTTATTGTTCCATTAAAATTTGCATCAGCGGTACCAACATCAGGATTATAGTATACATTCAAATTTTTTATTATGGTTGTATACTTATTATAGTAACCAACAGCTGAATCCATTGCTGTTTTTATTCTGCCGTAAGCATCCTGCTGATCCTGCGTCGGATTGGTTTCCCTATGAAGCGTGTAAGTTAATTGTGCAGAGGAAACTGAGTATAAAAAAAATAAAAACAGGGCAATAATCGACAAGTTTGTTCTTTTTGTAACCATTTTCAACATCTCCTTAATTTTAATATAATACTTTTTTAAGGTTTATATGAATTGGATGAAAATAGTTGTTGATTTTTATTTAAATTCTTACATCTCAATTATTTTATTTCGCAAGAACAGTCCAAAAATAGGATTGGGGGGGCACACCAGTATAATCAACAAACCTGGTTGCCGACACACATCAAGGCAATGATCAGTAACCTTATATCCGCACTATTCTTGTACAGATTCCATGAATTTGCCACAGTCACACTACCAATAAACCTGATTAGAAACATCTCAACTATGCAAATAACCGGTTTTTCATCTCTGTATTACATACCTGAACAGTTTGAAAAACATCAATGTTTTTCTTTATTTCTTGTTTTTTTGTTTTATAGTCGATATATTTTACCTTTAAACTTACACAAAAAACGCTTAATCTGGTTAGATATTTGCTGAATTGTGAATACCTGAAATGATTTTAATACCTTCTGGAGGTTTGATGTCTTCAAAAAAGCTGCATATTGAGTCTCATCCTGTTATAAAAAATTCTACTTTGATAATCGGGTTTTC
>JAAYEB010000362.1 GCA_012728995.1 Fibrobacter sp.
GAGTGCGTTATTGTTTGTCCGGACACGATCATCTTCATCACCGCTCCATAGTTTTGAGTCCGGACCTGAAATCATCAGTAATTCAGCTTATATGCACAGGAAACAGTTATAAATATTACAGCCCGGACATCCCGTCAAATGATGAAAAATATTGTGAACCGTCAAGAGAACTCCCTTTAGCGCAGGAACTGTATTCAGCCGGGTTCTATATTTTTACTGTTAATGGTCCGTATATCACAGTTGATTACTATTCTTCACCGGTGTGCAGTAAAAACCGAAATAATAATTCGAGCTGTATACTTTTAACCGCTCCCGATCTCGAATTCGAAAAAATGGAAACATTTGGCTATAGCCTTAATGGTAAGGATTTTACAATAATGCCTGACAGTGCTTTTACAGTTGTAGAAGACCGGTGTGACATTGATGGTTCCAAATGTACCTGTGCAAGGATCATTGATGGTAAAAACAGAAATTATTCTGTACTGTATGATGGGCGAAAAACGGTGCAAAAAATTTCAACCGGCTGGCAAATTAGTAAAGGAAAATCCACTTTTGCAAGCAATATTTTAACTCTTTGGGGCATGGAAAATGAAATCGGCAGCAAAGAGAGTGACTGGTATACACTTTCGTTATCATACAACGGAGAATTAAACGGACCGCTTATTCTTGTGGCTAAAGATACCGGCGACAACTGGGTAAATGCTGTAGAACTCAATATTGGCGGTAGTGAAAAAAAGTTTATTATTGGTGAATATAAAACCGGATTTGAGTCGGGATCTTACGGAATTGATCCCAAATCCCAAACCGTATGGGCAAGAATCAATTACGGAGGAAGTTTTGCGATACTACCGTCCTCAGATGGTGACCAGAATGGAGATGGTGTCATAGATGATTGCGATCTGGAGATAATTACATCCTTAAAAGGTAAACCGGTTTCTGAAAACAGATCTGCTGACCTGGACAATGATGGCAAGATCACAGACAGTGATATAAGTAAACTCGCAACCATTAAACACCGGGCAGAATTATAAATGTAAACTGATCAGAAAAGCATTTTAATTTATCCTGAATGGAGACGATTAATTTACAACTTGTCCCGCAGTGCGGGAATGAGCCGCATAGTATCATGTGAAAAGGTTTTATGACTGTGGAGGTCATAAGAAAATGGTGAATTATGAATTATGAATGGTGAATTATGAATGGTGAATGAAGAAAAAAAGCCACAATCGTTGTCGTTGTCGTTGTCGTAATCGTTATCCTGTACCTCGTTCTGGATTTGATTCTTAATCAATGTGTACGCGAAAAAGACTCGCGTAAAGGAATCGTTACTTCAGGTTTATAGAAAAGGGATAACAAATGACCTGGTTACTCCTTTTTTTGATACCAGTTTCAGAATCGAGACAGTACCAGATCCCGTTGATGAGAATGTAAACGAATTTGCCGATTCAAGATCCTTCCTGCAGATACTTTTTCCAATTGCATTGTAAATACCTGCAGAACCACTGAATGGTGAAGAAAAAGAGATCCGGTAGTTTTTTCCATTTCCCGATCTTTTTATTGAAGTCAATTGTATTTTATCAGTCTGTTGTTTTTCTTTTTTAATTGATGTCAAACCAGGATATCGCAGTGCTTTGTAGCAATTCCAGTATTGCTGGTTTAAATCAACTACCCTTTCCCTGCATCCAAATACCGATGATGAAGCTTCGGCGATTACTGTTTCGGACAAACTTTCCGATTCGATAACAAGGACCGCATGGTAGCCACAGCCGGAAGATGCCATAACAAGTGCATCACCGGGTTGAAGATGCGAAAAGGGGACTGTTTGAAGGTTCGAGTCGGAATAGAGCATGCTGGTTGACGAACGGGGATAATTCCAGGCAAAGCTCAAAAATCCGGAACAGTCAGTTCCCGCAATAGTATCGGATGGATCTCCGTAGGAATTATAATGACACTGATGAGATCCGGCAGGAAATCCCTGCTCAAGCTTGTCGCGAAATATATACCAGGGGTCCTCACCACCATACGAATATGCTACTCCATGATAAGTCAACCCTGGTGAAAAATCACATTTTCTATAAATCGAATCCGTTCCGGTGCATTGGAGTCCATTGTTTAGATACCAGGCTGCACTTGTGTTATTGGAATCGGGTGTCCATTCAACAAGTACACAACTGTCTGAGCGGGTTATTACACTATCGATGCTGAAGGCATATAAAGAAACGGAAGTTAAAAAAAGAAAGATAATAAACACTGGCTTACCGTGTCCTGAAAATCTGCACACCATTATTATTGATTGTGCAGGTTATGAGCTTTTCACCAGAAATTGCAATTGATTTTCCAAGCAGCGGGAAGTGTGACTGCCTCATCCTGAATTTTTTGCCCTTCCAGTGTACAGATCCCGATTCTTTAATTACCGGCTTTCTTGAATCGTAAAAAAGAATCTGTTTATTTGGCGGTGATCTCATGATTTTTTGGGAACGGGATCTTTTTGCTAATCCGGGTTCATTGAAATCAAAAAGTGCATGACTGTTGCCAAGTAAAATATTTTCCTGATCGAGAAATATCCGGTTAATGATTCTGCGGTTTCGTTCCGGGAATTCATCCTTGAAATAATCATAAGGGTATTGAAGACTCTTTTCACGACTGCCATCAGACAGATTATAATACTCAAGACGTTTGTCAACAGTGTTGATAAAAATGGCATTGTTTTTTCTCACTACAAAATCATCACCAACATATGTTGCACGTCCTATACTTTCCAGATTGATCTTGTTGATAAATTTTCCTGCTGTATCAAAGAATGCAATGGACCGGTCTGCCATATCATAGAGATATATCCTGGTACTGTCTGCAACACATGCTGCAACAGTGAGTATTTCACCTTCAGGGGTTCTGCCAAGAGAAAAATGGGTATCCCAGGGCTCATCTACAATAATTTCATCATCAATTCCCTGAGCAAAAAAAAGCGAACAGTTTGCAGTGAAAGCCAGAATTAAAAATAGTGTTTTCATATATTACAAGTATACAACAGGTATGAACGTTTTAACAAGGTAGATTTGTTGGCTGGGCGTGTGTCTTCGATTCAGGTTAATAATATAGCTAATAGAGCTGCAAAAATTAATAAGGCAGAACTTAAAATTATGTAAAGAGCAGTACTGGTTTTATTATTCAGTATTAAGCAGTTTTTGGGTTTAGTTTTGTGATAAATTTTGTTGAGAGCGCATATAACTTCTGTAGGGGTCTGAAACCTCGCAGATTGCTTCTTTTGCATCATGCGGGCTACAATTCTGCAAAGGTTCGGGTCTGCACTTTTAACAGTCTTGCTTATTAATGGAACCGGTTTCTTCTGATGAGCAAGCATTATTTGTATAAGAGAGTTTCCCGGGAACGGAACTGTTCCGGTAATTGCATGATACAGGGTGCAGCCCAGAGAATAGATATCAGACCTGTGATCTGCCTCACTCGATTTTTCTATCTGTTCGGGTGATATGTAATGCGGACTCCCCAGTGTGGTATTTGGTTTGGTAAGATTTACTTCACCGCCCATACGTGCAAGTCCCAGGTCTGCAAGTTTTGCTTTTCCCGTTTTTGTAACAAGGATGTTTTCCGGTTTTATATCTCTGTGAACAATTTTGTGTTCAAGTGCCAGTTCAAGTGCTTTAAGGATATCCAGAGCAATTGATATAGCACTTTCCCGGGAGATCCTGCCTTTCTTTTTGATAACAGTCAGCAGATTATCACCCTGAACATATTCCATTATTATAAAATGGATTCCCCTTTGAGATCCGATGTCAATAACATCTACAATGTTTGGGTGATGAATGCGGGTTGATATGCGTGCCTCGCGTAAGAAACGCTCCTTTGCATCCGGAATATATGTGACTGCCTGAAGAATCTTGACTGCAACAGGAATATCGAGTTTAAGATGATACCCTTTATAGACACATCCCATGCTTCCCTGCCCGATTTTTTCTTCAATCCGGCAATCACCGATTTTTGATCCAATTAGAGAGTCTTGCATAGGAATCCTTTTTTTGATAAAAATATAATATTGATTATGAATAGTGAATAGCTGGTCAGTTAAGGACATGGATTAATTATAGATCAGTATGTTACACAGGGTGCACAAGTATAGAATTTAAAATCAGTAAATTGATAATATGCTACGCGGCAGCGCACAAGCCGGTAAGCGTCTTCGACATCGAACATGGAACTTCTGGTGAACCGGCAGTTCTGGTCCTTGGTGGATTAGGAGATCAACAGGCTCTCTATCTGTAGGCGCGACGTAAGGTTTGAACTCTCTAAGATGGTCGAAAATCGTTTTAACGTAGGGGTATAAACCCTCTAAGGTAGTCAAAAACCGTCTTAACGTAAGAATTAAAGCCTTCAACGTAGGGGTATACACCCTCTAAGGTAGGCAAAAACCGTTCTGACGTAAGGATTAAAGCCTTTAACGTATGGGTATAAACCCTTTAACGTAGACAAAAAACCGTTTTAACGTAGGGGTATAAACCCTCTAAGGTAGGCAAAAACCGTTTTGACGTAAGGATTAAAGCCTTTAACGTAGGGGTATAAACCCTTTAACGTAGACAAAAAACCGTTTTAACGTAGGGGTAAAACCCTCTAAGGTAGGCAAAAACCGTTTTGACGTAAGGATTAAAGCCTCCGACGCAGGGTACAAACCCTTCAACCTGGGAAAACCCATTTTTTTGATTTTCGAATTTCCTGTTAATCGGAGCTATTCACAGGTTGCCACACGCCCCCAACATTAATTTATTGCTCTATTCCTGTTTCGTATTTCTGATTTTTTCTGCTTGTTTTCATGCTTTTTCTTTGGCTTTATTTCGTATTTCGATATTCTGGTTTCGAATTATCCTAATCGTTCTGGTTTGAATTTCGTATTTATGATTTCGAATTTTTATTGCTATCGTGGAGGGGGCGTGTGCCCGGCGAACATGATGACCTTTTAAAAACGGCAACTCTTGAATTTAATAAATTCACAATTCACAATTTATAATTAATCCTGTATATCCCTTTATAACGTCAATACCAGAATGAGATTTGAGGTAATTAACAGCTTTTTCCCCGGTGCAATGGAACGGGTATATCTTTTTCACAGAATGTTCTTCGAGTTTTTTACAGGTTTGGTCAAGGCGATTTTCCGATGCATTGACAAGATGAAAGCCACCGATTATGGCTTGTACAGAATCACACCCGCTTATTTTTTTGCAATCTATTATTGTATTTGTTAATCCGCTATGACAGCAGCCTGTTACAATAACAAGACCTTTATCGGTTTTAAACCATAATGCCATATCGTCTTCAATAAAATCCGGTTTTATACAGTCCGGATCAAGAAAAAA
>JAAYEB010000363.1 GCA_012728995.1 Fibrobacter sp.
CACTTTCGTGGGATGAACATAACCTTGTTGTAGATATTGCGATTGATCAGGCAAAAGGACGGGTACAGGTTATTGCTGGAGCTGGGTCAAACAATACAGCAGAGTCAATTGCAGCTGCTCAGCATGCACAACAGAAAGGTGCTGATGCGATTCTTTGTATTACTCCATACTATAATAAGCCAAATCAGGAAGGGCTTTTTCAGCATTTTCGGGCTGTTGCTCAAAAAGTTGATGTTCCGATTGTTGTTTATAATGTTCCAGGGCGGACCGGTGTTAATCTGATTCCGCAAACTCTTGAAAGATTGTGTGAATTTGATAATATAATTGCTGTCAAGGAAGCCAGTGCTGATGTTACACAGGTTTCAGAAATTCACAGATTATGTGGAGACCGTATTTCAATTTTATCTGGTGATGATTCTTTGACACTTCCGATCCTGTCGGTTGGGGGTAAAGGCGTTATTTCGGTTGTAGCTAATATAATCCCACAAAAAATGTGTAACATGATCAGTTCATTTTTTGAAAATGATCTGGAAACTGCCAGAAAAATTCATGAGGAGATCCTTCCGTTATCTCAGGCGATGTTTATTGAAACCAATCCGATCCCTGTTAAAACGGCAGTGAATCTTATGGGTATGAGGGGTGGACCGTTAAGATTACCTCTGGTTGAAATGAGTGAAAACAATAAAAACCAACTCATCTCCGTATTACGTAAGTACAACCTTTATACAGGGAATTTATAGTGAGTCTTGATATAATAATTGTTGGTGCGCTTGGAAGAATGGGCATTGAGATTGCCAATGTTGTGCTTTCTGATGAAACCGTTAAATTAAAGGCTTGTGTAGAGTACCCTGGTCATCCACGAATCGGTATCGATTACGGGTTAAGCACAGGAAAAGGAACAATGGGTGTTCCTGTGGTTGATTCAATAGACAGTTTGGATTTTACCAACACAGTTCTTATTGATTTCTCATCACCACAATCAACACGATCTCTTCTTGAAAAAGCACCGCAGAAAAAAATTCCGATGGTTATTGGAACAACAGGGCTTAGTGAGGCCGATATAGAATCAGCAAAAGAGACAGCAAAAGAAGTTCCGATAATAATCAGTCCTAATATGAGTCTTGGAGTAAATCTGCTTTTTTCATTAACACGTCTTGTTGCTTCAAGACTTAAAAATGAATTTGATATTGAGATTATTGAAGCGCATCACAGGTTCAAAAAGGATGCCCCGAGCGGGACTGCACGTAAAATTGGAGAAATTGTGGCAGAAGCAATGGGTCGATCCTATGATGAAGCAGTTGTTAATGGAAGATCTGGAATAACCGATAAAACTCGTTCATCTGATGAAATTGGTATGCATGCAGTAAGAGGTGGTGACATAGTTGGTGATCATACTGTTTTGTTTGCAGGGATTGGTGAACGAATTGAGCTGCGCCATATAGCTCATAGCCGAAGTACTTTTGCAAAAGGTGCTGTGGCTGTTGCAAAGTGGCTGTCCGGGCAGAATGCCGGGTTTTATACCATGAATGATGTGCTTGGTTTTTAGATTTCCTTAATCATCCCAGGGAGTTATGAGGATGTGTAAATTATTTGTTTTTGTAATGCTCACCCTTTATTTCACTTTACATGCTCAAAATGCTGATCAGGAATCTGGTAAAGAGGACGCCTCCTCAGAAAGTGTTATAATTGAAGAGGAAGAGGACATCCTTGTTGATGAAGAAGATGAGGATCTTTTAAAAGCCACTGATATTGATGAAAAGGGATCTGATGATGACAGCATGTCTGATACTGATGACAATTCTCGGGAAAGTGTTGAACAGCCTGAATCCGAGGATGAAAAAGTTTTTAGTGATAGTGAAGATGAATTGATACTTGATGGTGGTGAGGAGAGTATCCTTGGTGAAGAACAACTGGTTCCCAGGGAAGAACTGCAAGAGACCTTAGAGCCATCAAAGATGGTGCAGGAAGATGACAGTGGCGAACAACGTGAAGATGAAGACAGGGATTCTCTTTCCGAGAAGATGAAACAATCGTACCGGCCGGATCCGGAAACCGTAAAAAGAGTAAAATCTGTTGAAGGCAGACCTGAAATACCATCTCCACAGGATAGTGTAAAATTAGAAGAAAAAACTCCTGTACGAATCGAAAAAATGCAATCAATCAATTTCGCTGAAAATGTATCAAGATACAGATCACCAAAGCTTGCTATGTTAATGTCTTTTCTGGTTCCTGGAACAGGTCAGGCTTACGCCAGGTGTGGTTGGAGAGCAGGACTATATGGTGCAGTTGAAGCTGCCATTATTGGAATAGGGGCAACATTTGGAGTTAAAGGTAAAAATGCAAAGAAGGATGCAAAGGAATTTGCCAATGAGCATTATGATTTTAAACATTTTGACAAATATTACAATGTGCTGAGCAGACATGTTGGCGATGATACTTTGAGTGAACTTTTCAGTTCTCCTTCAGTAGATACTTTCAAGAATATTTATGAAAGAAAAAGTGAAGATTTTTACAAGCTTCTCAGGGACAAGGACAATCCCTTTATCCACGGCTGGGAAGATGTGACTCCGGGATTCGATTCAATTACATTTGTTGTTGATGATCAGAATTATCGACAAGTAACAGACAGTTTATATCTTGTTTACAGGGCAGGTTCAGACAGTACAAAAGCGCAGTTTGGATTCTCTGAATATCAGAAAGAGTATGACAAGATGATGTCGGAATCGAATTCACATTATCGTGTTTCAAAAAATGTACTTACTTTGCTTATTGTTAATCACATAGTAAGTGCTTTAGATGCAGGAATTACAGCCAGAGCTTATAATGACAAAATGCTTGGAAAACAGAGTGTCTGGCAGAATATAAATTTAAAAGAGCAGCAGATAGCAACTGCCTCCGGTCTTTTAAACGGATACGTATTACAGGTAAGGTTTTGAAAACAACATTTTGTAAACTGATATCGTTGTTGATGTTATCTGCTTTTACAGCAGGCGCCCAACTGACTGTAGAAGAGATAACGACAGACAGTATTAATCTTTTTGCGGAAAATAAAGAAACATTCAAGTCGTCAAAACTGGCGATGAGTGCAACCGTGCTGTTGCCCGGTTTGGGGCATCAATACCTTGGCAGGTCAAACAGTGCACTTGCTTATCTGAGTATGGATTTGCTTGCTTTTTTCGGTGCTGTCTTCTGTGAACAGTATTCCAGAAAACTTCAATCTGAGGCGAAAGGATATGCCGGATTGTATGCTTCAGTTCAAAACAGCAAAAAAGATGGAAGATTCTGGCAAATGGTAGGTGCGTTTAACTCAATGAAAGAATACAACGAGGCAGTTAGACTAAATCGTATGATTGATGACGAGTACAATGATGAATCTTTTTACTGGTACTGGATGGATGAATCGTACAGGGATGAGTATAATGAGATTCGTAATAATTCCCACAAATTTCATACAGCTACAGCTTTTTTTATCGGAGCTATGGTATTGAATCGTGTAGTGTCTTTTGTAGATATACGGGCTAAGACTCGCCACAAAGGAATAAAATTTACTTCATCTGTTTCTTCAAACCTGCAATCTTCAGGAATCTCTGTTACAGCCGGTTTTTAAATACTTTACACAGAGGCTATTTCGAATATATAATATAAACAATATATTGTGTATACGAGACAAATCTATACAAGATTTAACATGTGGAGGGAGTAATATTAGATGAGGTGCCCATACTGTAGCCATGGTGAAGATAAAGTTGTAGATTCCCGATCAAGCAAAGAGGGGCAGGCTGTACGCAGGCGTAGAGAATGCCTTCGATGTGGCCAGAGGTTTACCACCTATGAATATATCGAAAATGTGTCACTTACCATAATAAAAAATGATCAGCGCAGGGAGCCTTATGATCGTCAGAAATTAATGCAGGGGCTTGTTGCAGCTTGTAAAAAACGTCCGGTAAGTATAAAAAAAGTTGAAAGTATTGTAGATAAAATTGAAAATCAGATCGAAAAATCGGGGAAAATCGAAGTCGCCAGTTCTGAAATCGGAAAAATGGTAATGATTGAACTCTATAATCTTGATGAAGTAGCATATGTAAGGTTTGCTTCAGTTTACCGTAAGTTCAAAGATATCAGTGAATTCGTATCTGAAGTCAAAGAAATCGTATCCAAGGGTGACGTGCAGAATAACAAAAGCGAGTGATACTATATTCTTAATTCAAGCTTAAAAAATTAAATTATTTTTGTTTCTGAAAATCGGCAATCTATTTCAAAAGGTAGTAGTTTATTATTATTCCCAAAAAATTCTGCATGAAATGCATTATCATTGGCGCGACGAGGCTTCTCCGCCATAAATATACAAGAGCGAATATAAATCCAAGATAACCTACTACAATAATTCCTGATGTGCCCTGATAGCCATGTCCTATAGCAAAAATTGTTGTTGAAAAAAAAACAGATGCACTGCTGCTGTTTGTGAAAACTTTAAACCTGTTGATTAAATATCCCCGAAATATTGTTTCCTCAGTTATTGCAACAACAGTTACCAGAAAAACTGCTAATACAAGTTGATAAAGACCCTCACGCTCAAATATTAAAGATGTCTGGTTTATAGGAGCTTGAATTCCTATGTAAGTAAGAACCTGCTGCAGAACAGATGCAGAAAGTGAAACCGGGAAAAATAATAACGCACCAATCAAGGCTTCCAGGCCAGCTCCTTTAAAATACAAACCGATATCTGAAAATTTTTCATTATTCCTCCAAATGAAAAATAAAACCAGAAAAAGCAGGCCCAAATCACGGAGTATAGTTTGTACTGCTATAAAAGAGAACAGTTCCGGACCTCTGCTAATAAAGAAAAACGAAAGCAGAATAGATGGAATTATCAGGAAAAGGAATACGAAAAGCTCAGTTGTGCGTTCTTTAATTAAAACAGATTTGTAACCGTTGTTCAAATGATTCTCCCTTTGAGTAGCCGAGTGGAAATTGGTTAAGATTGTAGCAACAATTATTCCTGGAATTAAAAGTAGATTTAACTTAGCATATGCAAATGAAATCGGTTGTGATTATGGCCCCAATATAGTCATATATTCATCTTTTGTTTCATCTTACAGTGGATCATATTTATATTGGTTAAAGGGGTAAAAACTATTTTAACCTGAACAAGAGACCGAAAAACTGGAGCTCACAATTGCGTTTTATTGAATGTGAAAAGCTGCATGGCACAGGATATTGTACAGACAACGATTGTCCCTGTACCCTGACACCAATTCCACAAGGAGAGGGTTATATTTACATCTCTCAGGAAGTGGTAGAATACAGAAAAGATGCACTTAGTCTGGATGCATTGCATGAAAAACTGGCAAAAAATACTAAAGAGGGAGAGTATATATCTGTAAGTAAATATGCACCAATTTTAATCTGTGAGACAGCGGCAAAAAAGCGTGGGCTTGATCTGGTTGAAGCTTCAAAGGATGCTGTGCTTTTCTGGAAAGATGGTATGGTTCCGTTAAGGTCGACACCTTTGATATCGGATTGCAAAAATCTGGTTGAAAATAGTTTGAATTCAAATGATCAGCATAATGGATTAAAGCAGAATCCTGTATCTGGTCAAGATCCAGAATCAGAAAATGACAGGATTTCAGAAAAAAACAGTTTTAAATCAGGGCTGGCTTATGATAATGTTGCTGTGCATGACTCAAATGTTAGTGATCCCTCACTGGATGATGTTGTAGCCCAATTCTCTTCAGGACCTTTGGCTGAATTCGCTCATAAAATGGCAAATGATTTACAGGATGCTCCACCGGAACAGGAAACAGAAATACCTGCTCCTCCTCCTGAGACAACAGTGATATCTGGTATAAAAGAAGCAAAGTTTAATGATTCAGATTATAATGCTGACCATTTTGTTGAATCAGAAAACAAATTTGAGGATAAGACAACTATTCTGGTACAAAAAGAGAATCGCAATAAAAAAAGTAAAACCCGGAAAAATAAGAAAATGCCGGTATTTATTTCAATCGTGGTTATATTGCTACTGCTGATCTCCGGTATGCTGGTTTTTTTTCATGCTTTTTATAATAAAGGTCAGGATATTGTAATGGAAACTGAACAGGAGGTTTTTGAGCCTGTTGAGGATGCTCTATTGGAAAAAACATTTTTTTTTAAAAAATATCTGTTTGAAGATGCTAATTATAAAGGTATAATAAGTTTTAAACTACCAGATACTCTCAATTACGGAAGATATGAACAGTCGGTACAGGTTAAAGAGAGCAATAAAACATTCTCTGTTAATGGTACATTTACTTTTTCTGAAAAGAAGATTATTTTTAGACCAGATTCATATTCCAAAGACATTGTATGGGAACTTGAAGAATATGATCCTTCAGGAAGTACAACCATTTTTTATGATCCTTCAGAAAACAATAAAGAATCTGCCCGAATCTATCTTCACACCAGGGAATAAAATATTTTCAGATTTGTATATTTCTTGAATAGATGGAAATATGGAGTTAATCTGTATTTAGTGGAAAATGTTTCAATCAAGGCAGCATTTCTGAAAAATGATATTTGAAAAAGGGGATATATGAGTTCTGCTCAGTTTAAATTTGGTGAAAATTTGTTTGTTTTACCTGTTGTGAGTCCTACAGACGGGTATATGGGTATTGATGTTTCAAGGCTTAGGGAAAGTGCCGGTTTGGTTACGTATGATAATGGAATGGCAAACACCGCAGTTTGTAAGAGCAGTATTACTTATGTTGACGGAGAAAACGGGATACTTTGTTATCGTGGTTATGGTATTGAAGATCTGGTTGAGCACTGCTCATTTGTTGAAGTAGCTTATCTTCTTGTTCATGGTAAATTGCCGACAAAAGAGGAACTGAATCAGTTTAGCACATATCTGAATGAACATTCAATGATTCATGAGGATATGCAGCATTTTTTCACCGGATTCCCGCCTAATTCACACCCGATGGCGATTTTATCTGCAATGGTAACATCATTATTTAGTTTTTACCCGCATATTATGGAAGGTGATGCAAATTTTGACATAACTGCGGCAAGATTGATTTCCAAGGTCAGGACAATAGCAGCTTTTTCATATAAAAAATCACGAGGCCAACCTGTTGTATATCCCAGACATGATCTGTCGTATTGCGCCAATTTTTTAAACATGATGTTTAATTCGCCTGTTAAAAATTACGAGATAAATCATCATGTTGTAAAGGCACTAAATCAACTGTTTATATTGCATGCAGATCATGAGCAGAATTGCTCTACTACTGCAGTTCGTCTTGTAGCCAGTGCAAGAGGAAACCTGTATGCTGCAATCAGTGCTGGGATATCCGCATTGTGGGGATCGCTTCATGGTGGTGCAAATCAGGCTGTAATCGAGATGCTTCAGATGATTTATGATGATTGCGGTGATGTGCCGAAATATGTTGAGCTTGCAAAAAACAAAGAGAACAGATTTCGGCTTATGGGATTTGGACATGCTGTATATAAAAACTATGATCCACGCGCAAAAATCGCCAAAACACTGTGCGATACACTTTTGTCTATAATAAATGTAAATGACCCTCTCCTTGATATCGCTTTAAAACTTGAAGAAGTTGCATTAAAGGATGACTATTTTATTTCCAGAAAACTTTATCCTAATGTCGATTTCTATACAGGGATTTTGTACAGGGCAATGGGAGTTCCGACAAACATGCTTACTGTAATGTTTGCAATCGGAAGGCTTCCAGGATGGATTGCACAATGGAAAGAAACTGCTGAACAGGTAGACGGAAAAATAATACGACCTCGTCAGATTTATATCGGTCCGTCCAGGTCCGGTTTTGTTCCTATCGACAAGAGAATGTAAACTGATTTGTCTAAGATGTATTCAATTTAGTTGGTTGTTAATAGCTCGGGATATCGATTAATGAAAGGACTAAAAATCCCGAAAATCGGGATTTTTAGTTTTGAAGATTTATTCAGGCTTTAAATAACCATGATTTTACTTTCGCGCCGAATTCTTCGAACAATATATAAATTACCGGTATTACAATAAGTGTTAACAATGTTGTCATTGTTAAACCACCGATTACGGCCCGGGCAAGCGGAGCCCAGGTTTCTGCACCATCACCGATTTCCAGCGCAAGGGGAACCATTCCAATGATTGTGGTCAAAGCAGTCATCAATACAGGGCGCAACCGTATAACACCGCTTTGCTCTGCTGCTTCATAAAGACTTGTACCGCGATCACGAAGCTGATTGATGTAGTCAACAAGAACGATTCCATTATTAACAGC
>JAAYEB010000364.1 GCA_012728995.1 Fibrobacter sp.
GATAGTTTAGTTCTGATAGATAATTCTTGACTTTATCGCTATGCCTTGGAGAAATTGCAATTTTATCATAAAAAAACCGGACTGTTTCCAGTTCAAAAGCAGTTGCTTTTGACACATATTCGGTAAAATCAACTTTTGTTATGCTATATGGAACACCGGTAATATCAAGAAATGAGGAGATGACTCTACGCAGACCGTTTGACCTGGATGATTCAATTTTCTCAAATCCGGAAATCTGATCAAATTTCTTCAGCCAGATTTCTTTCCATTCTGAAGCTGTTTTTGCCGGACTTTTTGAATTGTAACATTTTTTTTGCCCATAATTTACCGCAGCCATGCATTTTACGTCGTTCACCATTGTACCCGCCTTTCGCTCTTAATAATCAGTCTATAAATTTCAATGGTGTATCTTTGGTTATTTATCATTTGATATAGCAATTTCAGGACCTGCACAAAAGAGACCTGAGGAAGGTGGGAGGAATTTCTTCTGATTAGATATCGCTTAGCGGACACGAGCCCCGCGATAGGTATTAAAAAATCGAAATAATTAATACAAATTTCGAAACAAAACGATTAGGAAAATTCGAAATACGAAATACGAAATAGAACCAAAGAAAAAGCATGAAATTCTGACGTAATGCAGTAAAATTTCTGTCAAAAAAGGTAAAAAAAATTATCACAGGAGTAAAAATGATAAAAACTGCACGATACACTTAAATTCGGCTGTAAAAGATGTAAGATTTTCATGCTCGCCGAGCGGACACGACCCCCGCGGTAATTTCTTGAAGCTCTGTAACTTCTGCCTGGGGGCGTGTGGAAAAATGTGTATCGTTCCAATTTAAAATGGATACTTATGTAAATTAAAGGTTTTTCTCAAATTTTCGAAGGCAACACAGCTCGCATTCTGTCGTACTCAACCGTAAGCGTAGCAGTTGCTAATAAAGGGCGCATGCCTTACCAGATCAATTCCTGATAATTCACAATAAAATTTCAAAACATATAAAGCAAATGATGATATATAAGAAATACAATCGAAACGGACAGGAATATTCAGAATACATAAACTCAAATACCGAAGCGGGTAGGTAGGTCTTTTTATCTATATAATACAAATATACAGATCATTATGCATGCGAATCTATTTCCTGGAATTTTTTTAAAGTAAAAAAAATTGATTGTAAGATGTTTTATTATATATTTTAACCATATGGTTAAACTGAAAGGTTAAAGTTGATGGTTAAAGTACAAGACAAAGAAGAAATTATCCTTAAGGCTGCCATGGATGTTTTTGTAGAAAAAGGCTTATATGGAGCTAAAATGCAGGAAATCGCTGATAAAGCCGGTATAAATAAAGCATTACTTCATTACTATTATCGAAGTAAAAACAAATTGTATGAACACATATTCAGATTCATATTTACGAAAATCACTACAGATATTATCGAATTAATGAATACAGATCTGCCTTTTAAAGAGTTCCTTAGATATTTCATTTCTAAATATATCGATCTATTAATTAACAATCATAAATTTCCCATGTTTATAATGCGGGAAATAAGCCATGGAGGGAAAATCGCTTCAAATGTTATAAATGATGTCATTATGAATGAAATGAATTGCCGTTATCCTGTTATCGATATTATCGAAGACGCAATGGAAAAAGGGGAGATTATAAAAATGGATCCCAACCAGATCATTATCACTGTTTTAGGTTCATGTCTTTTTTATTTCATGGGTGAGAATATAATTCGAACTGTACTTTTAACAGAAAAATCTTTTGACCGGAATGAATTTCTTGAGCAAAGAAAAGATGCAATTTTTAAAATAATTTATTACGGTATTTCTCCCAGGTAAAACTATGATGAAAAATGAAATTGGTATTATTATTACGATTATTCTTTTTATTTGTATTCATAAAGGGTATTCACACTCATTAAAAGAAACAGTGGAACTGGCTCTGAAATCAAATCCTGATATTCTGGCTGTAAAAGAAAAAGCAGAAGAATCAAAGCTGGATGCAAAATCAACTTTTCGTTCTATATTGCCGGATATCAAAATCCATGCATCTTATCGTCATGTGACTGAAAAAGCAGATATTGAATTTCCTGAAGGTACTCCACTTGAGGATATAAATCTTGATCTGTCGACAAAAAATACATATGAAACTGGCCTTACAGCCAATTACCTTTTGTTTAGCGGATTCGCACAAAAAAATATGGTAAAGGTTAAAAATCAGACAACAGAGATAAGAAACACACAATTGGAAAAAACAGAGAAAAAAAGTGCATTTGAAGTGATTGCGAAATACAGACAGATTCAGGGAATCCTTTTAGAAATTGATGCTTTGAAAGCATCAGCGAAACGTATTGAATTGCAAAAAAAACGAATAAGTTCCTTAATTGAACAGGGAATGGCGCTTTCACTTGATACATTATCATTATCATTGTCTCAGCTTAACAATGAACAGGAAATAATTGCTGCTGATGCCAAGCTCAAAACTGCATATCAGGAACTCTCAATACTGACCGGAGAAAAAATTATAACAGATCCGGAAATTAAAATAAATTTTGAATAAAAGGTTTCTGAATTTGATGAAAATGGTATTGATGACCTGAAATTGATAAAAAAACAGATCCGGATTTTAAATACTTCAAAAGATATAACAAGGGCCGGGTATTATCCGAAAGTCGGATTGTATGGAGGTATTCGTCATGCGAAACCAGGTGTAGATATTGTCGATAATGAGTGGATGACATACGGATTATGCGGTGTTAATATTAACTGGGATCTGTTTGAATGGGGAGAAAAACGTTATAAACTTTTATCACAGGATGCCTCTTTAAGATCAGTCCAATATCAGTACCGTATTACATATGACAGAATTAAAAATCAATATGATAAGGCAGTAAGGGAATTTGAGGCTTTAAAGAAACAGTATAAAGTGGCTTTAAAGGCCAAAAATGTGGCTGAAAAGAAAATGCAGATAGTTGAGTCAAGATATAAGCAGGGAATGAGTTCCGCAAGCGAATTTAATGATTCAAATCTTGAACTTACAGAAGCCCAAATCCGTCTTCAACGGCAAAAAACCTCGTTGGCTGCCAAAAAAAATGAGATAGATTATTTCAGTGGTAAAGATGTGAACGAATGGAGAATCGAATGATAAACATAACCAGATACATTTTATTATTTGCGGTTGTTCTTTACGCTACAGCATGCAAAAGAACTGATAAAAACCGGTTCGTTTATAATGGGCGCTCAGAAACAGATATTATCAGTTTGTCATCTCAGGTTTCGGGTATTGTTGAAAATGTTTTATTTGAAGAAGGCGGATTTGTCAAAAAAGGAAATGTTTTATTTACGGTAAATACTGATAAAATGAAATCAGTTTTAAAGGGTCAACAGGCTCAGGTGCTGGAAATAGATGCTAATCTGAAAGCAAACAGAGCAAATATAAAACAGGTTGATTCAGAGTTAAAGTTTGCAATGGAAACTTTGGAGAAAACAAAACGACTTGTAGCCCAAGGCGCAGCAACAAGACAAAGACAGGAAGAACTTCAAACCAAAGTCAATGTACTTAAAGCTAAAAAAGAAATGTTGATTACGAATCGCAACCAGATGGATGCTAAAAAGAAACAATTGTCGGCATCAATGGAGCAGACAAAAATATCAATCAGAGATGCTTCGATCGAATCACCGATAGATGGTGTTATTCTGAATCAATTTGTAAATGAAGGCGAACTGGTTTTGCCAGGGCGTAAAATGGCTGAAATCGCAGATTTAAATAAAATGGAAATAACAGTTTATGTTTCTCTGGCTGATCTTCCTGAAATCAAAATTGGTAATCATGCAGATGTGCGAATTGATGGAAGGGATAGCCTTTTACAAGGCAGAATAAAGTGGATAGCAAGCGAATCGGAATTTACTCCTAAAACGATTCTGACCAGAGAAACACGTACGTCTCTTGTTTATGCTGTTAAAATTGCTGTTGATAACAAGGATGGAATATTGAAAATAGGTATGCCGGTAGATGTCATAATCAAGTGACGAAAACAAATGATATGAATCCTGTAGTAATAAAAAACCTGAAAAAATCTTACGAAAACATTGAAGCTGTGAATGGTGTTTCATTTGAAGTGTATCCTGAGGAGATTTTTGGTCTCATTGGTCCGGATGGCGCCGGAAAGACTACGCTTATGCGTATCCTCGTTTCTCTTATTGATTCTGATGAAGGGGATGTGTTTTTCAAGGGAAAAAGTGTAAAGGAAAATGTGAAATTTGTCAGGTCAAAAATCGGATACATGCCTCAGCGCTTCAGTTTATATCCGGATCTGACAGTTAATGAAAATCTCCGATTTTTTGGAGATCTGTTTAAGGTTCCTGCAGAAGAACAGGCAGACCGTATGAGAAAGCTTTATGAGTTTTCAAAATTAGAACCCTTCAGGAATCGAAGGGCAGATGCTCTTTCGGGCGGTATGAAACAGAAACTGGCTTTGTCAAGTATGCTTATGCATCAACCGGAAGTAATAGTACTGGATGAACCGACTTTTGGAGTCGATCCGGTTTCAAGAAGTGAATTCTGGGATATTCTTAAAAAATTGAGGGATAATGGTACAAGCATTCTGGTTTCAACAGCATATATGGATGAAGCGGGTTTATGCGACAGAGTGGCACTAATGTTTGGAGGTAAAATACTCGCACAGGGTAAGCCCGGTCAATTGCTTAAAAATTTTGAAGAAAGCCTGTATCTTATAGAAACAGACAGGGTATATGAAACATTTAAAAAACTTGAAAATTTGAAAATATTTTCAGAATTTAATCTGTTTGGTGATGGAATTCATATTGTGGATAATGAAAACAGGGGAGAGCAGGAAATAATTCATTTATTAAATAAGAACAGTGTCGATTACAAATCTGTAGTTTCGATTGAAGCATGTCTGGAAGATCTGTTTTTAAAACTGATACCTGAATCGGACGATTAATTTACAACTCGTTCCCGCAGTGCGGGAGTAATCGAAGCATGAGCAACAGTGGTATTGAGATGAAAGGGTCTTATGGCTGTGAAGGTCATATCTACCTTTCACCGTAATCGTTGTCGTAATCGTTGTCGTAATCGTTGTCGTGCCCGAATGAATATTAAACGTTCTGGATCTGATTCTTTTGCCAATATCCACGAAAAAAACTCGTGTAAAGGAATCGTATGATTTAAGTGATAAATAAGAAATCGGATTGAATTGTCTTAATAGAGGTATTGATGAGCCAGAGTGAATATGCAGTATATGTTGAAAATCTGAGCCGCTGTTTTGGATCATTCAAGGCTGTTTCTGATGTAAGTTTCAAGGTAAAATCTGGTGAAATATTTGGATTTCTGGGAGCGAACGGGGCTGGAAAAACTACAACAATACGCATGCTGTGCGGTCTTCTTATGCCAAGTTCCGGAAATGCTGTAATAGCAGGTTATAATGTTTTTACAGATGCAGAAAAGATCAAGCATAATATCGGTTATATGGCCCAAAGGTTCAGTCTGTATGAGGATCTGACAGTTAAAGAGAATATTGAATTTTATGGCGGTGTTTATGGATTGAGCCGAAAACAGATAAAAATTAAAACTGAAGAGTTGCTGGACTATTTAAAACTGTGGGATCATGCTGATAAATTGACTTTGTCATTACCGCTTGGATGGAAACAACGAATAGCGCTCAGTACTGCTTTACTTCATGATCCTGGTATTATATTTCTTGACGAACCTACAAGCGGAGTTGATCCTGAATCGAGACGAAATTTCTGGACTCTTATATACCAGCTTTCCGGCAAAGGTAAAACTATCTTTGTGACTACTCATTATATGGATGAAGCAGGGTTTTGCAATCGTTTAAGTATCATGAAAGATGGAAAAATAATTGAGCTTGATCAGCCAAAAGTCTTGAAAAGAAAATACAATGCAAATTCAATGCAGAAAGTTTTCATGAGTGTAATAAAAGGAAAAAAAACTTGAACAAAATACTTTATAGTATTGTCATAAAAGAATTCAAGCACATATTTCGTGATTCTCAGACATTGGTTATTGTTTTACTGATGCCTCTTGTTATGCTGTTTCTTTTTGGATATGCTATTACTCTGGAAATGAGAAATATTGATATAGCTGTTATTGATTATTCAAAAACACCTCAGAGCCGTAGATTTATTGAAAATATTCTGGCTACGGACTTTTTTAAAGTAAAGCATACGGATATTTCCTTGAATCGGGTTGAACAACTGTTTTTTGAGCGTAAAGCAATATGTGCAGCCGTTATCCCGGGTGATTTCGCAAAAAATCTGTACAAGAACAAAAGAGCAAATATTCAGTTAATAATAGATGCAAGTGATCCAAATGCGGCAAACTATATAAAAAATTACTTTAATCAGATCTCCATGATGTACAATTCTGAAATTAATCTGCAGTTTGGAAGGCTGTTCAGTGTCGAACCAAGAATATTTTACAATCCTGATCTAAAATCGGACTATTTTTTTGTTCCAGGCCTTATAGCAGTTATTGTACTGCTTATAAGCGCATTGCTGACAAGTATCGCAATTGTCAGGGAAAAGGAGACCGGCAGTATTGAGCAGATTCTGGTATCTCCGGTAAAACCGGTCCAGATTATAATAGGTAAAGTCATTCCTTATACAGTTCTGGCTTTTGCAATCAGTGTTTCTATTTTACTGTTTGGATATTTCTGGTTTAATGTACCGCTTGAAGGTTCAATATTATTATTGCTTGGATCATTAATACTGTACATTGTAACAGGTCTTAGTCTGGGTCTTATTGTATCGACAGTAACAGATTCACAACAGGTCGCGATGATGGCAACTTTATTGTTAACCATACTGCCCACTATCATGTTAAGCGGATTTATATTTCCTGTTAAAAGTATGCCGACAGTTTTTCAATACGTTAGCCTGATAATTCCGGCTACCCATTTTCTGGAAATCATAAGGGGTATTATGTTAAAAGGTAATACATTTTTCGATTTAAAAATTCAACTTGGGTATCTGGCAGCGATTTCAATTCTGTTAATTGCTTTAAGTGTAAAAAAGTTCAGTACAAAGCTGGAGTAAGATGAAACGTATTCTATATCTTGTTCAAAAAGAGTTTCGGCAGATACTCAGACAAAAAATTTATCTGAGCCTTATCTTTGTAATGCCATTCATACAGATCGTAGTAATGGGATTTGCAATAACAACTGATGTGAAAAATATTACTGTTGCAGTTGTCGACCATGATTACTCTTTTATGAGCCGAAGGTTTATTGACGCATTTACACAAACGGGATATTTTGATCTAAAAAGTATCGGAAGATCAATTAAGGAAGCTGAAAATGCAATGCAGCAGGGAGATGTAAAACTGATAATTCAAATACCTTTTGATTTTGAAAAAAATGTAAAAAACGGGAAACAGCCGCAACTTCAGGTCATTGTTGATGGAGTTGACGGGAACACGGCAGGGATTGTTCTGGCATATACTAATCAGATTACGGCTATGTTACAGCGGGAATGGGGCTCTGAAATAAATGCAGAACCTGCAGATTTACGATTGGTAGATGTCGAAACACGAATGGTTTACAATCCAATGCTAGATAGTGTTTATAATATAACACCGGGAATTCTGGCAGTTATGTTGATGGTGGTAACATCATTTCTTACCGGAATGAGTATTGTACGGGAAAAGGAAATTGGTACACTGGAGCAACTGATGGTTACACCAGTAAAAAAAATCGAAATGATACTGGGTAAAACAATACCCATACTGATAGTTGGTTTTCTTTTATTTAACGTGGGTATGCTGGGAATTGGATTTATCTTTGGATTATGGATAAAAGGAAATTTATTTACATTGTATTTAATGGTGGTTTTTTACTGCTTTTCAACATTGGGATTGGGAATATTTGCTTCTACTCTGGCAAAAACTCAACAGCAGGCTATGTTCATTGCATGGTTTTTCATGATATTTGCGATTCTGCTTTCGGGATTCTTCATTCCTGTTGAGAATATGCCGGATTTTGTCCAGGTAATAACATTACTCAATCCGGTGCGGTTTTTTATGGTTGTAATAAGGGAAATCTATCTTAAAGGAACGGAAATAAGGTATTTATGGGAAGAAGGACTCGCCATGCTTATATTAGGTTTGATAACATTTACATCAGCAAGTATGAATTTTCATAAGCGTATAACATAAATACAAGCTTATTACCTTTTCGCCTACGCTGTATGTGTAAAGATTTAAGAATGGTAATATTATTTGGGGCTGGAGATCTCTATTTTTCCGCAAACAGGATCATCGGGCACCCAGACCTTGCAATTTAATAATTTCGGGTATCAAGGTAGCCGGGGGCGTAGCGAGACGCAAGGCCAGTTCGGCCTATAATGAACAATAAGAGTCGTATGAGTCGAGAGGTTCACGTGCGGCTCAGTGAGGGGCTGAGGATGAAATCTCCTCGGTCTACTCGACCATGATGGTACCTTAAACTCAAAAAAGCGTATGCTTTACCAGATAATCAAAATTCCAGAAAAGAATAAAATTGGCAGCGGTGATAATTGTAAGGATCGGGTAATGCAAATAAAGTGAACATTTTCCGGGTTCTTGTTGTATTATATAATTTAAACAGAAAACCTGTATCTTACTAATTTGTGTGAACTACAGATGCATAAACGAATAACACTTATTATTCTGTTCGCCACATTTTCTCTCTGGAGCACGGTTACAGATATTAATCATGCTGACTGGTTCGTTTCTCCTTCGGGTGGTACTGATGCTTCCGGGAGAGAAGGTGATCCAATTGATTTAGGAACTGCCTTGAGTTCTTCTGGTCCGGTTAGACCCGGTGAACTGGTACTGCTCAAAGAAGGCATATATGAGGGAAGGTTTGTAAGCACTGTTTCTGGAACTGCTGACTCACCCGTAATATTTTGGGCAAAACCGGGAATGCGGGTTACGATTGATGGTAAAGAGGGTAGTGGAAACCAGGCCCTTCATATAATGGGTGAATGGGTACAATTCTGGAATCTTGAAATAACAAACACCTCTCAACCCAGAACGGATATGGTCGAAGGAGTCCGGTTTGATGCGCCAAACTCAAAGTTGATAAACTCTGTAATTCACAATAATCTACAGGGAATAGGGTTCTGGAGTCCAGCAATAAACAGTGAACTGTATGGAAATATCATTTTCAACAATGGCATCGAGGATGAAGAACGGGGCCATGGTCATGCCATATACACCCAGAATAAAACAGGTACAAAACAGATAATAAACAACATCATTTTCTTTGGGTATGGTTTTGGAATTCATACCTATACTGAAAATGGAGATATCCAGGGGTATGATTTTGAAAGAAACGTCTGGTTTCGTGCTGGTGCATCGGTTAGGGGCTCTTCCACTTTTGGCCAATCTGACGGGCTCCTCATTGGTGGTTTGCAACCAGTTGATAGAGTGATTGTTAAAGAAAACTACTCCTGGGTACCCGTTCCCAATGCCAGAAGTGTTCGCTTTGGATGGGGTGGATCAGTTGAAAATGAGTTCATTGAAGTGCAGGATAATTATTTTGTCGGAAATGTGGTAACTCAGGGACTCTGGAAAAATGGTGTGGTAGAGGGAAACCATTTCTTTGGTGCAGAAATCGGACCAGATCCTGATGAATTCCCCAATAATTTTTTTTCAAATCAACTTCCAACCGGTACAAAAACTGTTTTGCATCCAAACAAGTATGATCCCCGCAGAATAGATGTAATTGTATACAACTGGGACAATGATGATTTTGTACCGGTAAATTTCGAAACTATGATTACATCAGGTACTGATTTCACGGTTTACAGCGTGTTTGATATTTGGGGTGAACCTGTTTTAGAGGGTAAGTATCAGGGTGGATCATTGCACCTGCCCATGGGATCGAAACTGCCGCCACAGCCCAGTGGATTTCCTGATGCGATTGTGGGTGATGATATTCCAGGGAAATGTTTTGAGATATTCGTAGTGCGATTAGGAAACAGTTCAACATCTTTAAAAAATAAACTCACTGTAAATTGTAACAATCCTACCTTTACTGTAAAGTTAGTCAGAAATACTACCCTTAAAATTACTAATCAGGGAGTACCGGTTACAGCAAATACAGAGCTTACAATTCACTCCCTGTCAGGAAGATTTGCTGCCCGGCATAGAATAGGCAACCTGCCTGTTGCCACCAGCCATGAATATCAGATTCCTGCAACTATCCAAAGTGGAATTTACATCTACACACTAAAAGCAGGGAATATGGTTTACAGCAGACCTTTTGTCTTATGAATCAGACACCGTATAAGATAGATAGCAAAATATTTTACCGGTAAATGATTAAGCAGTGCAAAATTATTGTCCATACTAACGATATTATGGCATCACCCAAACCGGATTCTGGCAGCCAGTCATAAACCTAATCAGCAACATCGTAAGGACAAAAGAGAGCCGTGATGGAAGGCCGGTTACAGCGGGGTAAAACGCCCGGCGGTCCAGGTGATCTTAAATGTCAAAAAGAAGTCGAGTTCCCGGTGGGTGCGCAATATCAGGTCTTTAGCCAATAATGCTCTTTTTAATTATTATTCAATTCTAAATTACAAATTCAGAATTAATCACTCAAAGATTCATATAAACTTATTATATTACTAAAACCAGAACCAATTTTCGTATATGAGTTCATCAAAATGGTGCGCTGCGCTAACCAGTCTATCTATATTGGGAATTAATATTTTTCTTAAGTTATATTCTTATATAAGAAAAAAGAAAATTGCGTAATAAAGGAGGTAAGTATGATAAAAAACTGTTTAAATAACGATATTTTCCTGGCAGGAGTTAATGACCGTACAACCGATCTGTTTGAAGGGCTCTGGCCAATTGATGGGGTAGGGATCTCTTACAACTCTTATATCATTAAAGATTCAAAAAATGTGCTGGTAGACCTGTCAAAAAGTTTTAAAACCGACGAGTTTTTTGATCAGATTTCAGCAATTGTAAATCTTGAAGACCTGGACTATGTGATCATAAATCATATGGAACCGGATCATACAGGAGTACTCAGAACGTTGAGAAGGATAAATTCAAAATTCGAAATAATCTGTACGAAAAAAGCTGTAAAAATGCTTAAAGATTATTATGATGTCTGTGACAATATAAGGGTTGTTGAAGACGGTGAAACTTTGTCAACCGGAAAACACGAACTTGTGTTTTACCACGTTCCTTTTGTGCACTGGCCCGAAACAATGGTAACCTACGACAAAAGCTCTTCAATATTGTTTTCATGTGACGCGTTCGGGGGCTACGGCGCTCTTCAGGGAGCTTTCTTCGATGATGAGTACAGTGAGATCACATACTACGAAAAAGAGTCTTTGCGTTACTACGCCAATATTGTCGCAAAATTTTCTACACCTGTTCTAAATGCCATTACAAAACTTGGCCTGCTCGACATAAAAACGATTGCTCCGTCACATGGCCTTGTCTGGAGAAAAAATCCGGAAAGAATCGTTGAGTTGTACAAAAAATGGGCAAAATACTCCATTAACGGAGGAGAAAACGGTATTACACTCCTGTATGGTACCATGTATGGCAATACCGAAAACATGATGAATGCTGTTGCTCAGGGCATTTCTGAATCCGGTATGATACCGGAAATATTTGATGTGGCACGTACTCATCCCAGCTACATTCTTCCTTCAATGCTTAAAAACAGAGGAATAATCATCGGTGCACCAACCTATGAAGTATCCCTTTTTCCATATATGCAGCAGGTTATTCAGAAAGCAGTTATCAAAAACATAAAACATAAAAAAGTTGCATACTTTGGAAGTTACGGATGGAGTAAAGGGGCATACAAGAAAGTTCAGGAAATGACTTCGGGTATGGATTGGGATATTCATGAAGGACTTGAGTTTGCCGGAAGAGTAACTCCGGAGTTGTATAACGAAGGATGTGAACTGGGGAAAAGATTCGTAAAAAGTTTAGAAAACTGATTTATAAATCTGTTTTAAAGCACATCCAGTTATAAAATTTGTAAACTCTTGCCCGGGAACTTATCTTTGTGTTTTCGGGCGTTCCCTGGTAATGAAACAGAACTAATCACCCGTTCCACTTATACTCAGATCTACGTGATTAACTCCAACCAATGCTTTTAAACTGGAACACAGTTTTTCCATTTCTTCAGAGTGGCCTTTAACGGCAATAATTTCCATGCAGTTGTCGTGGTCGAGATGAACATGCTGGGTGGAGATAATGAGATCATGAAAATGGTGTTGAATATCGATAATTTTTGATGCAAGATCCCGTTTGTGATGATCGTAGGTCATAACTATGGCACCTGCAACTTTACCGCCTTCTTTCCATTTTTTCTGAATGAGTTCATTGCGGATCAGATCCCTGATCGCTTCAGAACGATTATTGTATTGTAAAGTTTTTATATGATTGTCGAAGGAATCGATAAGAGCTTTTTCGAGTGATACTCCGAACCGGTATAATTTACTCATGTGTTTGTCGTTCTCAATCTGAGAAATTGTTTTTTTCCAACAGTTTCTTCAGAAATTTCCCCGCTGGTTGTAAGCTTTGTAATAATATCGTATATCTGGTCTACCCTGAGCCCTGCAATAACGGAGAGTTCCTCAATTGTTGACGGACGCCGGCGCAGGAGACTTAAAATTGTCTGCTGCGCATCTTCATCGGAGTAATCGTGAATCTCTGTTTTTCGATTTTTCCTGGAAACTATTTCAACCACAAGAGGTTTGAGAAATTCTGCAATCACTTTCAGGGAATTAATCTCGGCAGGTGTAATCCATTCTACAGCTCCTGGCCGGTCCAGACTATTAAGCTGTACTCTTGTGGGATTTATTTTTTGGAGAGTTTCTTTAATCAGTTTTAATTCTTCTTTGTTGTCATTAATACCAGGAGCGATAAAAACTTCAACCCATAAAGCGCCATGGTATTCTTTAGAAAACTGGATTAATCCGTCGATAACAGTTTTACTGTGAAGATTACAGTGGGGACGGTTTATTGAATAAAAAGCATCTTCAGAAACCGCATCGAGTGATGGTTTAACAAGGTCGCACGGAATGATGGCTTCACGAACCTGTTGCAAGTGAAGAAGTGAACCGTTAGTCAGTATGGCAGTTTTGTACTGTGGAAAGTTTTCCTTAACGAACCGGATTGCCTCTCCGATACCTGCATGAAGAGTTGGTTCACCGCTTCCGGCAAAAGTTACATAATCCAGTTTTGGGTTTTTCGACAGGAAATGCCTGAGTTCTGTTTTAAGGTCTTCCACAGGAACATACTCTTTGCGTTCCTGAGTCAGATTCGTGGTTTTACCGCATTCACAATAAATGCAATTGAAACTGCAGGTTTTAAAAGGTACCATATCGACACCAAGCGATATACCCAGACGTCTGGAATGAACCGGTCCGAAAAGATATCTATATTTCATAATCATGCATCTTTTTAAGTGTATTTAATATTAAAACTCATTAAAGAGTTATTTAGATACTATTGAACTGTTATTTATGCCTGCGCGGTTTTTTAGTTGAATTCAGAAAACAGTTTCACAAAGTCCATCGGATAAAATAATTGTTTTAACGTGAATGGCATTGTCCAATTTTCAAAAAAAATCCCTGAAAACAGATCGTTCTATTTCCGGGAATTTTTTAAGACATGAACCAGAACTGGACAATTATTTAATAGTGAGCCTGCATAAGCGGTATTAGAAGTTTTTTTGTAACATTCAGGGTGGTATATACCTGATGATAACACCAAACAGATGAAAATTATTTGTGCCAATATCTTAAAAAGGCTCATTTAAAATAAACACTTGTTTGTTCAGATCCAGTTATTTTGCTTCAATAAATCCGTTTATGGAAATCTCCGGCTTTTTTGGATGGTTCGTTTTAATTACGAATCTGCCATGTGTGGTATTTTCACCACTAAACATTACAGAAAGTTTCAGAGTGTAATTAAAAAAGCCACCATCCTCTTCTTTTTCCAGTTTTGTAAGAGTGTTGTCCAGATGAATTGGCAGTGTTGATTGCCATGAAGGTCCCCCGGACGACTGATCATGTGTAACGAATACTACTTCATTTATTTTGAGATCTTTCTTATTGGTATTCAAAATGAGTTCGTGTTCCCATGGATTGTTACCTTTAGGCTTTTTCATCGTTATATAGCTTTTGTTTGCACTTAATTCCTCTTTAATTGTTCCGGCCAAAGAAAGACGAATTGTTGAATCTTTTTCGGCATTGGAAATGACTGTGATGTACTTTTTAAACGAACCTCTGACAGCACTGGCTTTAATTTTTCCTTCAATTTTTCCTTCCCGACCGGGAGGGATGATCGAGTCGAACCCGATCGCAGTGCAGCCTCACCCAGGCCGGATCGATTTTATTACCAAATTGCTGTCTCCGGTATTTTTTACCTTGAAAATATGAATAAATTCTTTAACTTCACCTTCACGAACTGTACCAAAATCATGATCTTTATTATCTATTGATATTTTTGGTCCGGCAAAAACAGATAAAGGCAATAAAATAAGTCCCAGTAACAGAGATAAATTCCTGTTACACTTTTCGCTCATATCAAGACCTCCTGCAGAAACTGTATCAATATTAGTCTATAAAAATAATATATTTTCAGTTTCTGTACCTAATTATTGGGATTTGGAATTAAAATTTATTGGGTATACAACTATAAACGAACCATAACCAGTATTTTAGCGAGATTTCTCAATCTCAGTATATGAAGACATATTGTTAAAAAAAGTCTGGCGAATTTAAATCAACCACAAAATCTTGTTATGCCAATGTCCGCAAAAAAGACTCACATAAGGATCCGTTATTGTTCAGGGACGATTTCTATTCAGAGTTATCTTTACCAAGCTGTTCATACTCATATTCAACAGCATCAATAATCCATATCGGATCATTATGGCTTTCATATTTTCTATTATTTATGAAAACTGTCGGTGTTACCTTCACGCCGTTGCGTAAACCTTCCTCTCTTGATTCAAGAGCATGAGCCCGAACAGAGGGATTTTCCATGTAATTCTGAAATGCTTTTGGAGGTATATTAAGATCAAGAGCAGCCTCAATCAGTACGTCCAGATCAAGACGGCGTTTTATAGTGGAAATGTGATTCATGTATTCCCAGAATTTTTTAAATCCATGCGCCGCCAAAAGTGCCATATCACGATCAGTCGCAGAAAGAAGCTTGACACATAATTTCGCTTTTCCTTTAAGATAACCTGCGGTAACCAGATCGTATAATAACGCACAAATTTTTTTACAATAGGGGCAACTTATAGATATATATACTGCAATAGTAACAGGTGCATTTTTATCACCTGCTGTCTCAAAAAGTTTTTCGTTGATTTCATACCGTTTTGGGGATGACAAGCTCTCATTTCTTTTTGCAAGTCTGTTTACAATGTAAACAGAATCCCTGTTTAAATAAGCGAGCCAGGCACCATATTGAGATAGTCGTGATGCTATTGCACATTTACCGGAATCAATTAATGCAGATTCAAGGGTCATATCAGAACATTGGGGAATGTGAAACACTTTTTGAATACTTGTAAATAGTTGCATCTGATTTTCATTGAGTGAATCACAGTAAGATTCGCAATTACCTGATATATACAATGAACAGATCAAAACACCTGTCAGCAGAATAAGTTTATGATTCACTTAATAGTCCTCTTTTAATCGATACAGGTTTAAATAACATTTTTACGTTAATGTATAAAATGGTAGATTGTTTTTTTGTATTCAAGTAGTGCCTTTAATACTGTTGTTTTCATATGCATGGGTCCGATGATCTTTAATCGCATCGGTATTTGTGGAATGAAGAAAAAGCAGGTTTATTCTTTTTTTGATTTTCTGGTTGCGAACGCATAAAAGAGCGGCATCAGAAAAAGGGCAACGGCCATTTCCACAATCAGTCCACCTATAGCACCTGTTGCCATGGGACGCAATAAATCTGCTCCGATTTCCAGTCCCATAGCAAGAGGGAACAGTCCGGCCATTGTCGTGATAGTGGTCATTACACGTGGTCTGAACCGGATTTTTCCGGCTTCCAGTACCGCATCTAGCCTGTTCATCCCTTTTTTTAAGTGTAATTCATCAGCAAATGTAAACAACAAAACTCCGTCATTTACCGATGCTGCCACAACAAGAAGCAGTCCTACAACTGCAGTAACACTTGTTGGTGTTCCTGTGAAAAACAGTCCGAAAACCGCACCCGTAAGGCAAAATGGTATGCTGCCCAGAACCAGAGCCGGCAGTCGCAGGTTGTTGAACTGTACTGTCAAAACAACAAACGCAAAGAAAAGTGCAAAAAGAATTATAAGAATCATTGCGCTGTGCATCTGTTTCATAAGAGGTGCCTGCCCACCATAATGAACAGAATATCCCGATGGCATCTCAAGGCTGTCGAGTGAACGCTGGAGTCTCAAAAGGGCTTCACTTACATTGGTACCTTTCACATTCGCAGAAACAATTGTCTGTGAAATCTGGTTCTCACGTGCTATCTCTACAGGTCCCGTAGATTTTTTAATTTCTGCTATATCATAGAGCCGAATATGGTTTTCTCCGTTAATATCAACAAGAAGATTCCCGATGTCGTCCTTATGTTTCATGGATACGGCAGGTGCAATCAGCCTGATACCATAATATTCGTTGTTTTCACGGAACCGCGTTGATACTGTACCATCAATAAGGGAGCGTAATGTTTTTGCGATGTGTGCGACAGGGATGCCTGTTAATGAGGCACGTTCACGATCAACGATAACCCTGTATTCAGGTTTTTGCATATCGGATGTGACCATGACATTCACCAAATCGGTTTGGTTGCGCATTATATCAGCAGCGTTTTGTGCTATGGAAAACAAATTTCGATAGTCTGCGCCACGTATTTTTACTTCAATATCCGATTTTCCCATGCCGTGAATGCCCCGCACACTTTTTTGCATTGCCATGATTCGTGCGCCGGGTATGGCCAGTCTGGCAATTTTTGGTCTGAGGGTTTCAATGTATTTCTCTGTGGTAATTTTTCGATTTTTCCTGTTTATAAGCTGTATGTCAACCTGTCCTTCATGTGCTACTTCGTAAGTCATAAGACCTCTTGGTTGACCTCCGGCCAGGGCAAAGGCGCTTTCGATCAATGTATCACCAGCGATAACCTTTTCAATACTGCGTAAAGTGCTGTCTGTACGGGCAACAGATGTGCCTGAGGGTAATTTTACTTTTATCATGATCCGACCATCATCCATTTTTGGCAGAAATTCCGAGCCGATTCTGGGTACAAGGGCAATACCGGCAAAAAGAACCCCGACAAAAGTAAAAAAGGTAATCAATGGCCGTTTGAGAACACGGTTTAGTAATGATCCGTAAGAATCAGATAATTTTTCATGTATACGGTCAAGAATGCCTGAAGAAGATCGGTTTTGGGAACTGCCGCATATCCAGGCTGTCAACATCGGGGTTACTGTCAATGCCATGGCAAGGCTTATTATTGTAATACATGCAACAACAAGGATCAACTCCCGCATTAGAAAACTGGTCATACCCGGAATCAGAAGAAAAGGAAGAAAGAGTGCCAGAAAACAGGCGGCAGGGACATTTTTTCAGCACTACCCGAATATGGTAGTTTTATCTTATGTTTCGGATTCGGGACGCAGTGAGTCCCGAATTGAAGACTGTTCAGAAAGATTCATCATAGAAACGGGGAGAAGGTGACAACCCGACCATAGGAATCCTGTTCTGCACCGAAACCGATAAAACCATCGCCAGGTACTCTGTGCTGAATGAAAACAGACAGCTTTTCGCCAGAAAACACCTTCCCTTTTTGCCGACGGAAGAGAAGTTCGCAGCGGAGATTGAACGGGAGAAAGAGTTGATCCGCCTTCAGATGGGACAGGAGGGTGAGGGGTGAAATCAAATTATAAGCCAATAGGTGATTATATCCGATTAGTAGACGAAAGAAATGTCGGACTTAAAGTCACGACACTTTTGGGACTGAGCATTTCCAAAGAATCTATTCCTTCCGTGGCAAATACTATCGGTTCTGATATGGAAAATTATAAGGAAAAATCAAATTCGCTTGCAGTTTGATGCAGGTACGCATATGAAATTCACCGAGGAAAAACTCGAAAAAGCAGTAATCGAACTCTTTGGAGCCGAAGGCTACAAACATCTCACCGCAGATCAAATTCCCAAAAAGAGATGGATGCGTCTATGCAACACCATTTCAAAGACGCCATACCATAGTGCATGCAGGATAACGATAGAATGTCATTATACAACAACAAATATCGTGTAGAATCGACCCGGTTATCGGGATGGGATTATTCTTCCAATTGTATATATTTTATCACCATGGTAACACAACACAGGGTTTACAGTTTAGGTGAAATTGTTGCGGCAGACATTCCGGTTATGCAATTGTCCGATTTTGGCAAAATTGTGGATACCGAATGGCAGAAATCATTTGAAATTCGGAATGAATTATTTTTGGACGAATATATAATCATGCCAAACCATTTGCACGCCATTGTGATAATCAATAATAACGAATCAATGACGGTTGATGAACCCGTTGCCGACGTAGAGACGCACGGCCGCCGACGTAGAGACGCACGGCCGTGCGTCTCTACGTCGGTCCAATCCAATATTACAATCCCAATCATTTCATCGTTTACCCAAATCCATATCACATCGTTTTTGGCGGGATTTAAATCGGCGGTAAATACAAAAATTGACGATTATATTGATATAAATGATTTAAATATTCCCAAATACAATCGGAAGAATCATTTTTTTCAACCTGATTTCCACGACCATATAATTCGTAACGATAATGAATTATTTCGCATTCGGCAGTATATTAAAAATAATGTTCAAAACCGGGTGTCCGATTCTTTAAATAATCAAGGTGGTTTATCAATTGATTAATAATATCATGACCTCCCGCGAATCCCACAACACCGAATTCAAATTATCCTGGCACGATGATTATTTAAAATGGATCTGTGGTTTGGCCAATGCCTGCTTTTCGGGCGGCTATATTGATGCCTGGGGTTGTGGAACGCTTAGAATAATAAATACCTGTAAAGATGCAGGAATGCCCGAACCCGAAATTGTGGATCAAATATATCTCGGATACTCCTCAGATTACTCCTTATTACTCGAATAAACTATTGAATCCCGTATGCATCTATCCGCGCACCTGAAACACAGGTAACACTCTCCGTTATGACCGCGACTTGTAATTGGAACATCGGTTGGACATTTTGTTTCACAGATTGTGCAATTTGTGCATGATTTTTCGGTTTGTATCCTGAAAATATTGAATTTTGATATAAGAGACATCATGAATCCCATTGGACAGATTGTACGGCATAATGGTCTGTAAATGAATACTGAAACAAAAAGAATTGACAAAAAAACATAAAAAACAGGAGAAACTGTATTCATATGAAAAAAAGCATGTATGCCAAACCAATCAAGCATGGATACACCCCAAAATACAGCCAGGGTAATTAATGTGGCAAAAGCGATACTCCTTATGGTACTGATTACTGCGCCATACCGGCCGGTAAATTTTTTGGTTTTCAGGAGATATGCCAGTTCCGATACCGCACCAACAGGGCAGAGATACCCACAAAATATCCTGCCGAATATTAGGGTTGATAGAAGAAGTAGAAATATTATTGCAGCTACAGCAACAATTGGTTTGTTACCCGGGCTGATACCCATCATTAATTGCTGAAATTGTACCGGAAACATCGGGGTGAAAGCTGTCAAACCCAGAAGAGTTGAAATAACCAAAAATGTTATTCTTGTTTTGATACCAGGAATTTTCCTTTTAAGAAGCAAAAATATGCCCATTGTACCGAAGAAAAGGTACAATGGGCCGATAATGTCAGGAAACATTTTTTGAAACATCCATATTACCTTATTTTAAACTGCAGATTATTGGTTAAAGAACTTTTGTCTGGTTTTGCGGTCGTGGTATTTTTACAACCAGAACCCTGAAATCCTCACCGGAGCGATTATGAAGAGAGTGCGGGATTTTTGCCGGACTTTCAATAATTGTATCACGTGTCACAGTTTCTTCTTCACCCCCGATTTCAACAACCCCTTCACCTTCAAGAATATAGAAAAACACGTCGACAGGTGTAATGTGACGTTTGAGCGATTCACCGGGTTTTAGTTTGATATGCATGGTCTGCGCGTGCTCAGTATCATACAGCCTGCGTACTTCAACACCATGAGGTGTTGGAACTGTCTCCATATCAATTACTCTTGTTGCTTTCATAAGAGATCCCCTTTTTGTTAAAAGTTAACCCGAACAGTAACGGTTCCTTTATGCTGACATTAAGCTCTTCAAGGAATTATGAATTATTTCGGACGCTCTATTATATGCGTAGTCAACAATTTTATGTTTCGATCTGTCCCGGCATTGTTATCCAGGGCAAGTATTGTTTTTGTTCACTTCAGATTTTTGTCTGGTTCTGTTTTGTATTTCGAATTTGGAACAGCTTGATAACCTGCTATTAAAGTGATTAGAACAACGATACCGAACCGAAAAAGACCAATCAGACATTGCTTTTGGTATTTCATGCTTCGGTTGCTCACGTACTGCGGGAACAAACTTTAATTAATCGAACCGATATTTGTTTTAATATCAACAGTTACTCTTCAATTGAAATAGCTTCTACAGGGCAGTGACTGGCTGCGTCTCTGCAACTTTTTTGCGCATTTTCAGGAACGATTTCTACTTTAACCGATGCTTTGCTGTCATTGTTCATTTCGAATACTTCCGGACATATTTCTGCGCACAATCCGCAGCCTATACAAGTTTCCTGGTCCACTTTTACTTTCATGTAATCCTCCTTTAAATATTTTAAGCTGGTTCAAGAATTTTCCTGATCGATTCACAAAAAGACAGACCTTCATCCCGGAGATCAAAACTGTGTCTGGAAAAGTGCCATCTTTTAACGATCAGACGTAAAGACCCCATAACAATAGTTACAATATGGTGTGGCGCAATATCATTGCGAATATTTCCTGTTTTCTGTCCGTCAGATACTATCTGCATAAGTATTAAACGGAATTTGTCCATGATTTTTGTAATCATGTCTGCAAGATGCTGTTCATTTTGAAAGATCTCTTCACTGAATATGACTGATGCCAGCGTGGGTTTCTGGTGAAATGCGGCAAAATGCATTTCAATAAATTTTTGAATTTTATCAATGCCCGATAGCTGTGTGTAAAGAATATCAGTTACTAAAGTTTGTTTTCCAATCGAAAATGTATCATGTATAGCTTCAAGAATTGACGATTTATTCTCGAAATGGCGGTAAATTGCAGGTTCTGAGATACCGATTAGTTTCGAAAGGTTTTTCATGGTTAATTGCTGTATTCCGCCTTGTGCAATCAACTCAATTGCTGCATCAATAATCTGTAATTGTCTGTCTGTATATTCGCTCATAATGAAATCCGCTCCAATGTTAGTTAGCGATCACTAACATATCAAGAAATTACTACAAGAGCAATGCAGTGTCAATGTTTTTAATTTTTTGAGGGAGGTGTGGAACCGCTTCTGTTTCTTAATTGACAAACACAGATAATGCTCTTCACCGTGACCGAGATTTGCAATTGGGTCATTGGTAAAACTAATTTAATATAATTATATGCAGAGCAGGCTTGTTTTATAAAAGGAAAGGTAGCACGGTGTTTTTAAAAATATTAGAAGTTCCAGAAAAAGGAACTCGTTTACAGAACGTACTCGTTATTATAGCTTTCGCCAGTTTTTTTTATATCAATCTATCAATTGCTGCAGACAACGGTTCAACCGAGTCTGTTTTAGAAAGCAGTGTTCGGTTTACCGGGCCTGTTCTTTTAAAAGAGGAGACAATTCAATATCCGTTGCAGCTTCTTAAAGAAGGAATTGAAGGTACTGCTAAAATCCATCTGGACATTACCAAAACCGGAGTTGTTTCTGATTGTCAAATTGTTGAAGGGCTTCATCGTTTGCTTGATTCTTTGGTCTGCTTATCCGCACTGACTTATAAGTTTTCACCGGCTTTAGAAAATGACCTGCCTGTTGAATCGACTGTTTTACTGGAAATAGTATTTAATCAGGACAGTATTATCAAATCGTTTGAATCAGGAAAACCTGATATTGAAGGACATATTCTGGATCGGTTCTCACATAAACCTGTTAATGGGGCAACTGTGGGTATCGTTTGTAAGAAACCGGTTCAGGATAAATTCCTTAAGATTCCTCTGAATCACTATTTTGAGCTTATAGGCAAAATTAAAGGTCAATATTATACTAATGGTAAAATTATGACAAAAACTGACCCGAGCGGGTATTTTTCTTTCAGATTACTTCCGGAATCACCCTTAACAATTGGGGTTGCTGCACCTGGTTACAAATCTGCAGTTTTCGAAGAACATCCCAGGAGTTCATCAAAGACACGTGTGACTTACATGATTGATTCGGACAATGATGTTTTTCTTGAAGAGATTACAGATTCGATATGTGAAATAAAGGTATACGGTACAGAGAAAAACCGTGAATCTATAGATATTGATAATAGAGAGCGAGTTGTTGGATTAACTCATTACGTAAGCAAAATCGTACTAAGCCATCCTGCTCTCAGACAAATTCCCGAGTCGGGATCAGAAATGCTGGTAAGGTCTGCCGGTCCTTTTGATAACAGATATATAATTACAGGTATACCAATGATGGCTCCATTTCATTTTGCAGGGCACCATTATACCTGTCTGGATGGTTTGATGATACCTTCGTTGGAAAAAATAGATATCGTTACCGATCGGCTGGCCGGAATGTATTCAGACGTAAATGGAGTAATTATCAGGGCTGATCCTGGTGTTTATCGAAGTGAAGTGAAGCACGCGAGATTGCGACCGGAACTATCTATTGATTATAGTAATGCCGGACAGAATTTCCTGCTATCTTTTCCGTTTAATGGAAAACGGAAAAATTTTGTCCAGCTTGCATTGACCAGATCAGAATCGTTTACCTTAAAATGGTTAAAACTTCAACGGTATGATGTCTACAATCCCGACCTTGGACCTGGTCATCCTGGTAATTATGGCGACATTACCCTTACAGGAGCTTTTAATACAGACAAATACAAAATAGCTCCATTTTTGTGGTTTGCTTATGACATTTACGATAAAAAGGATTCACAGTTTTTACCCTGGGGGATGGGCAGTGTTCAATTTTCCGATAATAAAAATAATGGTTTTTCTTCTGTTATAGGTGGTTCAAAACAATACTATATACAGGGAAAACGTTATGGAAATATCTACGAAACCTTTACTGGTTTAACAAGTGGATATTTTAAAGCAGAGAAAAAAAAATGGTTGAATGGAGTAGTTGACCTTGATATTGGATTTTCTCTTTCGGGAATGAAATGGACTGGAAAGTTGACTGAGAAAAACGAAAATGACAATACTGGTATTGTTTTCCTGGAACGATCCGGCCTTGAATTGAATACAGAAGTTACGGGTGCTATGCAAAAAAAAACAGGCGATCTGGAAACAGGTCTCGACATTCTGGGTTCCCTGATTTTTTATGAGAATAAATCGGATATTCTTGGTGATGCAGGAGTTTATGCTAATTGGGAAAAAGACAGATTCGTTTTTGGTATACATTCGGGCAAAGTAACATCACGTCCTGATATCAGGGGGCTTCCTGGTGAAAAATTTCGACAGGAAAAAATTAATACATATTTGCTTTCTGCAAATGCTGGCTGTTTTTTTAATAAAATGGATTTTCATATTGAACCATATTTGAGAATTCAACCGGTATGTCCAAGAACTAACCCATATACCAGCATCTGGAAAAATAATAGTTCCACAAAGCTCCTTGCCTACGGTGTAGATTTATCAGGAAACAGCAGAATCTTTAAGTGGATGGATCTTACATGGGCATTTAACGCAGCCCATGGTTACAGAGATTCATCAGGCGTGAAACTTCCTTACGAATGGGATGTGCCATGGACTTTAAGGGGGGGAGCATGTATTAATGCTGGTGAACATGTAAGTTTAATGTTAGATGGTATTATTTCGAGCGGTTTGCCCTATTTTGATCTTGGAAACGGTGGTAAATTATCGAGAATCCCTGTACATTATAAGCGGATCAATTTCGGATTTGATTACCGGACACACGAGATTAATCATCGCCACATTACCCGATTTGATGTCTATTTTCGCGCAGAAAATCTTTTAGATAAAGGAAATGTTCATGATTATTACTGGAACAACGATCTTGAGCAATTTCCAATAATATTAAGGCCATTGCTGA
>JAAYEB010000365.1 GCA_012728995.1 Fibrobacter sp.
AAATTCAAAAACTTTCAAAATGATGATTATTTAATACCACAGTGTCACTCTGTTTTAATTCACAATAATATTGTTAAAGACCCTGAATCAGTAACTGAACAGCAGGTAGCGAATTTAAAAAGCTGGGTAGGTAAAACCGCAATAACTGAAGCAATGATTTTAGGAAATTGTGAAACACAAAAAATTGAAAAAACTGTTCCGCCTGAATGGATCAAACTTCCAAAAGAGGAGATTTCTGCCGGTGATTTCCTTGAAGATACTGTAGCAGCAATCGGGAATGGCAGTGATAAAACCATTACTTATCAACTGGTTAATGGCCCTGATGGATACAGTATAGATTCTCTTTTGGGTATTATCCGCTTTAAATCATCAAGACCATGCAGTCTGAATATAATTATTCGTGCGATCGATTCAGAATCCCGATCAAGTGATCTTGAGTACACTCTTAAAGCGTATTCAACTCCGCAGGCCATTCTGAATGTCCCATCGGTAGTGCCACGAAACCAGAAATTTGATATCGTGGCATCGGTAGTCGGTACAAACATTGATGCTCAAAAATTTCTTTATAGATTTGATCTTGATGATGATGGTCGTTTTGATTATCCGCAATCTCATGAGTTTGGAAAAAGTCGGAGGATAAACACCTTCTCATTTTCTGAAGAGGGATACCACAAAATCAGTGTCGAAATCAAGAACCCTGATAATGACAATATATTTTCCGGATCCCGAAAAATTTTTGTAAATACACCGCCGGAAGCAAATCTCAAAATAATTCCCGAAACCGGGACCGTTGATACAGAGTTTGTTCTTGATGCAACCGGTAGTTCTGATACGCATGATTCTTTACACACATTGATCATGCAGGTTGATACATATATTGACGGAGAGTGGAAACTGTTACAGAAGGAAAGTATGAGTGCCGATAAAAAATTAACATTCAGTTGGGAAAATCCCGGTTCTTTTCCTGTAAGATTGATAGTTACAGACAGCTTCGGTATGTCGGATACCGTGACCAAAGAGGTACTCGTAAACCATGGCTTTTATATAAAATCGATATCAGCTCCCGATTCGGCAAATCCGGGGGATACTGTTCATTTTACATGCAATACTGATGATGTATCCGGGGTTCCGGTAAAACAATATGAATGGAGTCTTAAAGACGATTCTGTGTTTGCAAAAACAACCCGCAACAGCGTAAAGCATGTCTTTAACAAAGCCGGCAAATATATCATTATTTGCAGTGCTGTTGATGAAAATGGCCTGAAAAGCCAGAATCAAAAAGAGATCATTATTACTAAAGGTGAGATTCATCTTGACGCCAAAGGCCCCTATAAGGTTCGTATCAATAAAGTATTAACTGTTGAAGGAAACGTTGTTGATCCAAATAATCGGATAGTTTCATATAAATGGGATTTTGACAGGGATGATAAAGCTGACTGGTCCTCCGACAGCACCACAAAGACAACTTATGTTTTCTCCAGATCCGGTGAACATGTTATATGGCTTGTTGCTGAAACTGATAATGGCGAAACTGTAAGCGACAGTGCAGTTGTTATTGTTTCAAATTCGAAACCGACAGCCAATGCCGGTGAAGATATACTGTCCAGAGCCGGAAAAAATGTTAAATTAAACGGCCTTGGTGAGGATAAAGACAGTAATATAGTTCGTTATGAATGGGATTTTGATGGTGACGGGAAAACGGATTGGAGTAGTGAAGAAAACGGTGTTACTAAGCATGCCTTTGAAAAATATTCAACAGCGGTTTTTACTGTAATAGATTCGGATAGTGCGAAATCATCCGATTCAATCCGGATAATAATTTGCCCTGATGATATGGCAACTTTAAAAAACGGAAAATTCTGTATAGATAAGTATGAATGGCCAAATAAAAAAGGTGAGCAGCCCAGGGTTAATATTACCTGGGAGGAAGCACGAAAAGCTTGTCTTGATAAAGGTAAACGGCTATGTACACCAGCAGAGTGGGAAATGGCATGTAAAAGTGAAAAAGAGAAAAATAATTACCCTTACGGAGCGAAATACAAAGCTGAAAACTGTAACACAATGGGTAATCCAGTAGTAAAAAACAGCTTAAGTACTTCCGGACATTTTATACAGTGTGTCGGTTCTGCCAATGTTTATGATATGAGTGGAAATGTTGCAGAATGGACTGAAACTGCAAGTGGTAATCCTTACGTATATGGCGGTTCCTGGCAAAATGGTAAAGATGGGAGCAGATGTAATTCAAGGATAGAGTTAGAGACTGGCAGGAAGTATTTTTATGCCGGGTTCAGATGTTGCAAATAATTATAAGAAAAACAGTACAATTTTATAACTCAAAAAACAGATGGTGGCTGCCGCTTATCTGTGGTATACTCTTTTCTTTGTGTTTACCACCTTTTAACCATGAATTCCACCCGCTGTTTTCACTATTCCCTTTTTTAAGCTTTGTTGTATTAATACCACTGCTTGGTTTTGCTTCACAAAAATCTTTTAGACGAGCAGTCCTTCATACATACCTTTTTTCCTTTGCTGTCTCATTAAGTCAATATTACTGGATCGCATTTGATAAAGCCGAAGGTTTATGGCATCTAATATTGATTGGGCTGGTGCTTATCTGTGCAGTTGTGGGTTTTTTTTATCTCATTGCAGGATTGCTTTTCAGGGTTATTTATAAAAAATTGCGTCGTTTTTATATTTTTCTTTATCCAATGGTCTGGGTACTGATTGATTACGGGAGATCTTTGGGGGATATATCTTTCCCATGGGGATTTTTAGGTTATTCACTTACTCCATTGTTGCCATTAGCACAGATAGCATCAGTTACAGGAGTGTGGGGGCTTACATTTCTTATTCTGCTAGGGAATATGTTGTTCTGGGAACTTGGGATCTGCTATTATAAAGGCAATAACCGGTTTCAGAAAACGATTCATTTATCCGTTTTTGCACTGGGGCTGATATTAATCAGTGTGTGGGGCGGATCACGTATGAAAAAAGAACCTAAAGACTCGGATACAGCAATCGTTTCACTTTTGCAGAGTAACCTTGATCAGTTAAGCTGGGGTAAAAATTCTCTGGATTCTGCTTTCAATATTACAGAAAACCTGTTTTTTCAGGCATCCAGGAAATCTCCTGATCTGATGATAGGCCCTGAAAGTGCCTTGCTCTGCTATATTGACAAACAACCTTCATTGCGAAACAGGGTTCTTTCGTGGACCTCCTCAACAGGTATTCCGTTTGTATTCGGTTCTCTTCAGTGGAACAAAGCGCCGGATAACTCTTATTACGATTATCTTGTGTATAACACTGCATTTCTTGTAAAACCGAATGAAAGTTTTCTTGAGTCATATTTCAAAATAAAACTGGTTCCTTTCAGTGAAGCAATTCCTTTTGAGGGATTGTTTCCCCTTTTATCCAGGGTCAATCTTGGTGAAGCAGATTTTCAGAGAGGAACAGATTACACTGTATTCTCTATTGATAAAATGAAAGCCGCTCCTTTTATCTGTTACGAGATCATTTATCCGGGTTTTGTGCAGAAAAGGCTAAAAAATGGAGCTAATCTGATAGTGAATATTACCAATGATGGATGGTTCGGGAAGTCGAGCGGACCTTTTCAGCACGCAACCATGTCACGTTTACGAAGTATTGAAAATGGAGTACAGATGGTAAGATGTGCGAACTCCGGAATAAGTATGCACGTGGATCATTTTGGAAGAGTGGTAGAAAAAACTGGACTTTACGAGCGAACCGTGCTTACAAGTACCTGTCTGCTTAAATCTCCCGATACATTCTATTCAAAATGGGGAGACTGGATTGTTTACCTTTTTGCAATTATTACAGTTTGCACTTCTGTAAGGGTGGTTGTTAAAAGCAAATTCAGGAAAACCAGAACAAGCTAAACTGAACTATCAATCCAAATTTCAATAAGAAATCAAATCACAAACAAATTCCAATATTTCAAAATTCAATTTCATAAACCAGGATTCCGAAGCGATTTATTCTTAATTGTTCAATTCGAAGCGTGCAAATCAAATACTGATTAATTGACAAAAGAGAGAACAGATCATTCATATCTGTTAACCTCAGATGCGTGCTTGTCATGCCTGGTCAACAAAAGAGGGGGAGGGGAGTGGGTATGCAATGGAATTTGTATCAAGATGCAGTGTATCAATTGGTTTGAAACGTTTTGTCAGAGCTGCAAATAATCCGGGAAAAGTACTGATTAAATGATTGTATTCATTAATTGTTTTGTTCAGATAGAAAATACTGGATTGAATCTCTTTGTCAATTAAGGTAATCTCATTTTTCGCCATGAGAAAAAATTCAGGTTTGTTGTTATCTGAGGCAGGGTCGGGATAAGATAAACGTCCCGAAAGTACCTTGTTTAAACAATTCTCGCTGTCTGAAAGTTCTTTAAGTGTGTAACTGCAATAATTACCGGTTTCCAGCATTTTATATATTGATTCGCATTTTGAGGATATTTGAATGATGTAATTTAAATTTTCCTGCAAAAGCGGTTCATCTGTCCGTAAAACCATTTGCCTGATAATATTAAGCCGCTCGGACAATCTCTCTGCAACCTTCACTAAAGCTTCATCCATTATAATTCTTGCCCGGACCACAGAATCAAGGACAATAAGGTATCCGGTTGCAAAAAATATAACAATAAAAAACGTCGTTAAAATTATGCCTGTCATATTAATTTTTAAGTGCAGATAATGACGAAAAGCATGTTTCAGAATTGATTTTTACGCAAAATATGTACCCGAAAAACCGATCGCAGTGAATGGTTAAATTGAATACTATGGTGACATGCAGGGGGGGATGAATAAAAATTAACCAGTCTATCATATCTTTGTGATAAACTGGTGGAAATGATCGGGAGCAAGAGATAATCGGTTGGCTTGAAAATGGAGTATGCTGTGTAAATCAACAATCAGTTTGTAATCATTGTAAAAACAACGTCAAAGAACGCTGCAACACCAGGACTATAATGGCTCAGGCTGGTTTCTACAAGATCAATTCCAAAATCAAAATTGAGAAAAGGAATCTTTGGTGGGTGTATTCTGAAACCGCCATCAAAATTAATGTATGGTTCGCCTTCTGTGATATCAAATGAAAATCCGGCCTCAAATATTATCGACCAGTATACCGAGGGCGTACCCATAAGAGCAAAGTCAGCACCAATAGAAAAATTGTCTCCGATTTGAGCATGGGGAGTTATGTTGGCCTCAAAATTTTCTGTACGAGTGAACCCATAACTTAAAAACAAACCAAGCCGGGGATTATACCATCTTCTGATTCCATGTCCGCCATCCCAGGTATAATCTACAAACGACCATGCCATACCAGCGCCAACAGAAAGGTTATCTTTAAAACCGTATCTGGCTCCAAAATTTATTCTTCCAACATTATCCAGTAAAGACATGTGAAACTGAAGTGCAGGCGGAAGACTGTAGGAGATCTCATGAAGACTGCCTACAAAATGAAAAGGCGGGTTAACATACGCCGTGGGACAATAAAAATAATGAGTAGGCTGTGATGGTCTGACTGATGCATGTGTGATGAAATTCGTCTGGATTATTATTAATAATAAAGCAATGGCCAGGATACGTAATCTTGTCATAATTTTTCTCCTTAACAAAAACAAGTCTACCATTTAGTGACAAAAACATACTGCATAGTTTATTATAATATAATAACTATTACCAAAATAACTACTTTTTTGTAAGAATGCCGGATTTCAAAACGCATAAATTTCAGAATTTATGTAAAGTTCATTTTTTATAGTTTTGACTGATACAGGAGGAGA